>CAMLAI010000001.1 GCA_946477995.1 uncultured Gilliamella sp.
GCTTTACCTAAAGCATCTAATTCAGCAGCTAATAATGGGCCTGCACAAGCAACTGGCGCAAATTTACCAACACCATGAGTAGACGCTTGAGCGCGATGTGCTGTACCAAAAGCATCCATAACATAGATATCGCAAAGTGCGGCATATTTTTTTGATAAAGCTTCATCATCTTTACCTTCGCCGACATTAAAACGTACGTTTTCGAGCACAACAAGTTCACCTTCTTTAACGTCAACACCGTTAAGATAATCTTTAACTAGGCGGACAGGAAATGAAACATGTTCTTTTAAATAATCAACAACAGGTTGCAGTGAAAATTCTGGATTATATTCTCCCTCGGTTGGACGCCCAATATGCGAGGTTACCATTACTTTAGCACCTTTTTTAATTGCCTCTTCAATTGTTGGCAATGATGCTTTAATACGTGCATCAGAGGTTACTTTACCATTTTTAACTGGCACATTAAGATCTGAACGAATAAATAGACGTTTTCCTTTTAGATCAAGATCTTGCATTCTAATAATAGACATGAGACATCCTCTTATGAAATATAAATAAAATAAATTTTACATTATTCTAACATAAAAAATAAGATTAGGTTACTTTCATTAACGCTTAAATAGTAAACATTTACGTTAAATACTTAATCGAAAAGCCACAAAATTTTTTTATCTAACAGCATTGACAAAAGAAAGAAAATCAGGCATATTTTGCCGCCTTATTAATATCTAATTTTTCTAAATTTGGGAGTTGACTTTGGCTAATATCAAATCAGCTAAGAAACGTGCGGTTCAATCCGAAAAACGCCGTAAACATAATGCTAGTAACCGTTCAATGATGCGTACTTATATTAAAAAAGTTTACGCAGCTGTTGCAGCTGGTGATAAACAAACAGCTGAAGTAGCATTCAAAGACATGCAAGCAGTTGTTGACCGTCAAGCGGCTCGTGGTCTAATCCACAAAAACAAAGCAGCACGTCATAAAGCGAATTTAATCAAACAGATAAAAGCATTAGCTTAATACTTTATTCTGTTAGTTACTATAGTTAATTAAGAACCTAGCAAAAAGTGGTGAAAACCACTTTTTTTATTTATGTGCTAATCATTTATCAATAACAAATAAAAACAAAGAGAGTTTATTGTGGTTCAGCGTGATTATGTGAGAAAAAAGAGCCAATCTAAAAAAAATAAGTCACGAAATATGCCTAATTTAATGATATTATTAGCTATTATCATTATTATTCTGTTCTCTGCTATTCTCTACTTTGTTTCAAATAATAAACCTACGCAAATTACTGAACAGCCCAAAGCGAAAACTCAACCTCCGGCAATCACGTTACCAGAACAACCCCAAGAAAGATGGACATATTTAAAAGAGTTAGAAACGCCAAATGCTAGCTCTAACGCTCAAACAAATTCTGTTGCAAGTGAACGACAACAAATTCTTGATAGTTTTGTCAATAATTCACGTCCTGTTACAACTACACAAAATGCCAATAACACGAATAATGCTAACACACAAATAACAACGACTTCAGCCCCATCACAAACAAGTCAAATAGTGAATACCTCAAATAAATGGTCACTACAATGTGGAGCTTTTAAAGATAAAGCTAATGCTGATACACTAAGAGCCAAACTTGCTATGACAGGAATAAGTGGTAATATTTCTGCAGGTCAACTGTATCGTGTGACTGTCGGACCTTTTACCAACAAAAATGAGGCTGATAAAACAATGAGCTCGTTACTCAGTAATGGTATTAACAATTGTGTTGTTTCTAACAAATAAAAACGATGAAAACATTTAAGCACATACAACTGTTCTCAAAAATGTTATGGTGGCGGATCAACCATGACCGTTTAACGACATCATCTGCAGGGTTAGCTTATACCACGATACTCGCGCTGGTACCGTTGATTACGGTAATCTTTTCTTTACTGTCTGCTTTTCCAATGTTTAGTGAAGTGAGTCGATCATTAAAGCAGTTAATTTATAGTAATTTAGTACCAACAGCCAGTGACACTATCCAAAACTATCTGGAACAGTTTATTGCCAATACAAAGAAAATGACTGTGGTTGGGATAATTGGACTAATTGTCACATCGTTATTATTGATCAATTCAATTAACACAGCTCTCAATCATATTTGGAAAACAAAACGCAAACGCTCATTAATTTATAATATAACCATTTATTGGACGATATTAACCCTAGGCCCTATTTTGGCTGGCAGTAGCGTAGCGATAAGTTCATATATTTTTTCGTTAAAATGGATTTCTACAGCGATAACCAGTAACCTACTAATTAGCATTTTACCATTTCTTATTTCTGTTATTGGTTTTTGGTTACTTTATAGTATTATTCCTACCGAATCTGTCCCTTTTAAAGAGTCATTTATTGGCGCAATCGTCGCTGCAGTCTTATTTGAAATAGGAAAGCGAGCATTTTCACTTTATGTTAGCTCTTTTCCTACCTATCAATTGATTTATGGTGTGGTATCTTCGATACCTATTATGTTGGTTTGGATTTACTGTTCATGGTGTATTGTGCTATTTGGTGCAGAGTTTGCCGCGACATTGACTGACTATAACCGCCAACAAAAACAATCTATTGAAAATCAGTCTCAAGTGGAATAATAAAATCTATGATTGCCTTAATACAACGCGTTACGCAAGCCAGTGTTACTGTTGATAAACAAATTATTGGACAAATCAACCATGGCCTACTTATTTTATTAGGTGTTGAGCAAGGTGATGATCAACAAAAAGCCACTCGATTATGTGAAAAAGTTCTAGGCTATCGTATTTTCAGCGATAGTGAGGGAAAAATGAATTTGAATGTTCAGCAAGCTAAAGGTGAGGTATTAGTTGTTTCTCAATTTACACTTGCTGCTGATACCCAAAAGGGAATGCGACCTAGTTTTACTAAGGGAGCAAAACCCGACGAAGCCAATAAACTCTATCAATTTTTTGTCGAGCAATGTAAAAAACAAATTAATACCCAAACTGGGCAATTTGCTGCCAATATGCAAGTATCATTGATTAATGATGGTCCGGTTACTTTTTGGTTACAGACTTAAAATATTATTCATGCCTCAACAAATAGATTAACTAAAAAGTGAATTATTTTACCGTAAAAGACGAATAAACAATTTCAGTAAAATTATTATTTATCACCTTTATAATCATCTTAAATTTTTTAACATATCTATTGCTGATGCTTGAGGGGATAAACCTAATTTATTTAGCTTAGTAAGATAATATTGTTTTACATCTTCCCAATAGTAGTAAGGATAATGTTCAGTTTTGACAGGAAGATGCACTTCCTGCTCATTTAACAGAATCTTTACCAGTATCGGTTGATCTACTTTTTTACTTTTATAAAAAATCCATTGCATATTTGCCATCATAGGAATAATTTTATCTGCCTGCCAAACCAAAGGATATTGTACTATCGGATTTGCAACTGTTGCAGTCCCTTCTATTTCAAGTAAAGTCGCCAAAGGCGATACGGTTTCGGCATGGGCAAAACGCAAATTAGCGTCAATATTATTATTCTTTATAGCAAAATCTGCTGTATTTAACATATCCCATAGTAAAGGTGCAGCTATTTTAATCTGAATACCATTTGCATCAAAGGCTGGACCTATTTGTAGATAATTTTTTACAGTAACGATATTATTAAATTGTGTTTTTTCATCTTCATGAAAAAATGAATTAAGATCCACATGATTTTCTGCTAATAATTGTGGAGAAAAAGCGAGTAATTCTTGATACAACTGATAAACTGCAATAACAAAATCCATTGATTTTATGGATGAATTTTCATTAATTTCAAGACCTTTATCTAAATATTTTTGGATAAACTCATCACTAAAAATTCGGTGTAAAAAATGGTACCCCATCTCCCATGAATCTGGCATATTTTCAATCAATTTTATTGCATTTTTCACTTTTTTACTTTGTTTAAATTCCTCATAAGCGGGGGAATACTCGAAAAAACGCAATAATGTTTGTTGATCTTCTTGCTGTTGCGTGACGTTGATTTGAGGATATTTTGAATGAAAAGCTTCAACAAAAATGTTTGCTGTCTCTTTAGCTCTGGGTGAACTTGAAGAGATAACCTCAATTTTCTGACCTTTAAAAACAGAAGGATAATTATTCAACATCCGCTGACTGATTAAACGAATATTTTGTCGTCCCAGATCGGTTAGAGCGCCATAATGGCCTTTATTCAATTGTGTAATACGGCTAATTTGGTCAAGCAAATCTTTACCAAGATGCGTCAACTGACCCTTATTTTCAGCGATTAATAAAGTTTGGTAGGCAATATCTTCATATTTTGATTTGCTAATATAACGCGATCCATGCCGCCCAACATGATCAATATAAAAAGCATCGTAACCATCAGGCGCTGGTGTGTATGTGTATTTCGAATCAAAATGATATGCAGTTTTAGATCCTGCCGCTATTTGCTGTTCGGCAAATCCCATACAAGAAAAGGCAAATAAACACAGAGCACAAATTTTTTTGGCATAATCCATAAAAATACTCCTGACAATTAAATATCTATTTACCAAACTTCTCAGTAAAAAATTAACTTATATAACACAATAAACGTTTAATTATAATGTAGCCAAATTGAATGTTTCAGATAGTATTGTGATCAGTCGAATTAAATCATTTAATTTTTATTCTACCTATTATAAATGGCAAGGTCAAAAAACAGATTATTATTTTAAGTCATCTCTTTTTAATTTTTGTAAAAAGGATTATCTTATTACCCATTAAAAATAACCTTTGCTTAATTGATAAAAAAACTAATGAAATTATATGGATTTACTGGTACTAAAATTTGTTGTGCTTTCATTTCGGCATGTATAACAACCCCTTATAACCTCACTCGCTTTTTTAAAGACCTTATTGCAGGCATTACAGTTGGTATTATTGCAATTCCGCTAGCAATGGCACTAGCTATTGCCAGTGGTGTACCGCCTCAACATGGACTTTATACGGCAATTATTGCAGGATTAGTCATTGCATTAACAGGCGGATCGCGTTATAGCGTTTCGGGTCCAACTGCTGCTTTCGTTGTTATTTTATATCCAGTTTCGTTACAATATGGATTAGCTGGATTATTAGTAGCGACACTATTATCCGGTTTTTTTCTAATTTTAATGGGCGTTGTAAGATTAGGTCGATTAATTGAATATATTCCTCTACCCGTGGTTTTAGGTTTTACATCTGGTATTGCAATTACTATTGCCACCATGCAGATCAAAGATTTTTTTGGCTTAACACTCGAACACATGCCCGAAAATTACATTACAAAGGTCATTGAATTAGCAAAAACATTACCCACTATCAACATAGCCGATACCCTAGTTGGAATCGTGACATTAATTGTCTTAATTGTCTGGCCAAAATTTCGAGTAAAAATATCAGGTCATTTACCTGCCTTAATTGCTGGTATTGCCGTTATGTTTATTTTTAAACAATTTGGTTATCAAATTGAAACCATCGGTTCTCGATTCACTTATACGTTAGCCGACAATAGTATTGGTCATGGCATTCCATCGGTGTTACCTGAATTCATTTTGCCATGGCAATATACGGATTTTAATTTAGACTGGTCTACGCTCTCCGCGCTGCTCCCCATTTCACTCACTATGGCGATGTTATGTGCTATTGAATCACTGCTTTGCGCTGTAGTATTAGATGAAATGACTCATACCAAACATCATTCCAATAGTGAATTGATCGGTCAAGGATTGGGAAATATCATTGCGCCATTTTTTGGTGGAATTTCAGCAACAGCAGCTATCGCACGTTCTGCCGCCAATGTCAAAGCGGGCGCAACATCGCCAATTGCCGCCGTATTGCATTCATTAATCGTATTATTGGCACTTATCTGCTTTGCTCCACTTTTATCTTATATCCCGCTTTCAGCCATGGCAGCATTATTATTAATCGTGGCGTGGAATATGAGCGCAGTACAACGCGTAATTTATATCATTAAACGCGCACCTAAAGATGATATTTTGATTATGCTTATTTGTATGTCTTTAACCGTATTATTTGATATGGTGATTGCTATAACACTTGGCATAGTCTTAGCTTCAATTCTATTTATGCGTCGCATTGCACATATGACACGTTTGGTTGAAATCAATCGAACCAATGAAAAAACATTAGTTCTCCGCATTAATGGACCACTATTTTTTGCCGCTGCTGAGCGCACCTTTTCGGAAATTTACCAGAAAATAAATGGCTATGAGCATATTGTATTACAATGGGATGCGGTGCCTATTCTTGATGCTGGTGGATTAAATGCATTAATTCATTTTATTGATGAATTACCAAAACAGGTTGATTTATCAATTTGTGAATTACAATTTCAGCCGCTAAAAACAATAGCGAGAGCTAAAATTGTACCTGTTCCGAATAAATTGATGTTTTTCTCAACACTTGATGAAGCACTGAAAGATAAAGAATAATTTTATATTTAGTTTTATTATATTAACGCTATAAAAAACACAACAAAACTCAACCCTAATCATTGTTGTGTATATTGTATTAAACTGTAATAGCTTATCTTTTTTCGTCAATCGTTATTGGCAAAATTATTGATAGGCATATACCCAACAACATAAATTAATCATGACAATATAGGAAATGCATATGATAACTGATTTAAACAATATTAATAATCTCAAACAAAAATCAAACTGGTTTATTTTAGTTGGTATAATTTTAATCGTGTTAGGATGTTTAGCACTAGGCTATCAATTCGTCGCAACTGTCTTTTCAGTGTATTTTATTGGAACATTAATTTTAATTGCAGGTATTGCTCAAGCAGTACACTCTTTTACTATTAAAGGTTTTGGACAATCAGCGTTATGGGCTGTAATGGGCGTTTTATATATTTTTATTGGTTTAATGTCATTTTTCCAACCTATCGCTGTATCATCAGCGTTAACATTAGTGGTTTCTATTCTACTGATTATGAGTGGCTTTACTCAAATCTTTGCGGCAATGAACAACCGCTATTTACCACGCTGGGGATGGGTTTTAACCTCAGGAATCATCACATTAATTTTAGGATTTATGATACTTGCAGGTTGGCCATATAACAGCCTTTGGGTATTAGGCATGTTTTTAGGTATTGATCTTATATTCCAAGGTTGGGCATATGTAGCAATTGGTTTTGCACTTAAAAATCGATAGTCTAAACTCAAAAGTTGCTCACTAACTTAGTGTATAAATTATGTGAGCAACAACTTTCACTACAATGATGTCATACTCTATAATTGATGTTTGGCAAATACAACCAAATAACTATTTGTAATTTTTATTCGTTTTTGCTTTGACTTCTTTCATGGATTGTAAAATTCGATGATAGTTATCAAGCCTTGAAGGGGCTATTTTTCCATCAATAACCGCTTGTTGCAACACACAACCTGGCGTTGTCAAATGATCACAATCACGAAATTGGCATCCCCCTAAATAATCAGCAAATTCTTTAAAACCACTAATAACCTGCTCAGGTTCTAAATGCCACAAACCAAACTCACGAATACCTGGAGAATCAATAATGTCGCCACCATTAGGCAGATGATATAACCTCGTTGACGTGGTGGTATGTTGACCAAGCCCAGATATTTCTGAAACATCGCCTGTGAGTGCAAATTGCGATTGATGAGGTAATAATAAGTTAATAATACTTGATTTTCCCACCCCTGACTGCCCAACTAAAATAGATACCTTATTTTGTAAGGTCTGTTGTAACGCTATAATGCCCTGCTGATCTTGACAAGAAACAAAAAGCACCTGATAACCAATTTGGCGATATATGGCTAATTGACTTTCAACGTCTTTACGTTGTGAATCAGTAAGCAAATCAATCTTGTTTAACACAATAATTGGCGTGATGTCTGTTGCCTCACAAGCAACTAAATAGCGATCAATAATATTAAGCGATAATTCAGGCAAAACAGCTGAGATAATGACGATTTGATCGACATTCGCAGCGACCGGCTTAACACCATCATAAAAATCAGGACGAACCAACTCTGAATGGCGAGGATAAACAGCCTCGATAATACCATTGGTATTTGGCTCTAAACTTTCACGCCAAACCACTTTATCGCCAGTCACCAATGAAGGTAAAGTTCGACGAATACTACATCGACAAATTTTGCCTAAACTATCCTCCACATCCGCAGACTTACCAAAACGGCTAACAACCACACCATCACTTGGTGACGTGAAGTTGGCTAAGTTTTCATCTGACTTTATGGCTAAACGTTGTTGATGTTTCGCAGCCATGCGTCTTTTTTGATTTTGAGATAATTGATTTTTTGCCACAGTCAATAATTTTTACTAAAACAGTTTGACAGTTATGCTACACTAGTCAGCATTAAAAAGAAAATTTCTATGACATATTATGACTACATCATCACAAGTTAACAGTAATAATCTTATCTGGATTGACCTTGAAATGACAGGTCTGAATCCCACTGTTGATCGCATCATCGAAATCGCCACAATTGTGACTGATTCAGATCTCAACATTGTTGCTGAAGGTCCTGTTATTGCCGTACATCAATCCGATGAACAACTGGCGCTGATGGACGATTGGAACAAAAATACCCATGGAAAATCAGGTTTAATTGAACGCGTTCGTCAAAGTCAAATCAATGAACAGCAAGCAGAACAACAAACCATCGAATTTTTAAAACAATGGGTACCAGAAAACTGCTCCCCCATTTGTGGCAACACTATTGCACAAGATCGTCGTTTTTTATTTAATTACATGCCTAATTTAGAACGTTACTTTCATTATCGTTATTTAGATGTCAGCACTATTAAAGAGTTAGCCAAACGTTGGAAACCTGAGATATTAAAAGGAATAAGTAAACAAAGTACACACCAAGCGCTTGATGATATACGCGACTCAATTGCTGAACTTACTTATTATCGTAAGTATTTTTTTAATGTAACCCAATAATTAGACATGTTGGATAATTGTTATGCAAATTCTATATAATGTCCTGTTATATATTATCCAACCATTAATATGGATAAAATTACTGTGGCGTAGCCGTAAAGCACCAGCTTATCGCAAACGTTGGTTAGAACGCTATGGTTTTTGTAAACACAAAGTCAAACCAAATGGCATTTTAGTTCATGCCGTATCTGTTGGTGAAACCATTGCCGCCATTCCGCTAGTAAAAGCGTTACAGCAGCGATATCCCGATTTACCTATTACTGTTACTACAATGACGCCAACGGGTTCAGAACAAGTAAAATCATTATTAAAAGATAGTGTCAGCCATGTCTACTTGCCTTACGATCTACCTTGTGCATTACATCGATTTCTTAAAATCGTATCACCTAAATTGGTGATTATTATGGAAACAGAACTTTGGCCCAATTTGATATCCCAGTGCTATAAACGCCATATCCCAGTGATTATTGCCAATGCTAGGTTGTCAGAGCGATCGGCTAAAAGGTATGCTAAGTTAGGAAAAACGATTAGCCACTTATTGGCTAAAATTAGTACTGTCGCGGTACAAAATCACCAAGATGGCGAGCGTTTTATATCGCTAGGCTTGCCAAAAGAACATTTGTCCATCACCGGCAGTATCAAGTTTGATATCAACTTAACAAATCAACAGCAACAACAAATAATCGCATTAAAACAACAATGGCAATTAAATCGACCGGTATTAATTGCAGCAAGTACACATACTGGTGAAGATGAAATTATCTTATCTGCTTTTAAACTATTACTGCAAAAACACGCTAATCTTTTATTAATTTTAGTACCCCGTCATCCTGAACGTTTTAATACTGTTGAAAAGTTAATTAATGATGAAGGTTTTAATTACATCAAACGCAGTAATCAACAAATACCAACGCCCCAAACACAAATAATTTTAGGCGATACAATGGGAGAGTTAATGGTGCTTTATGGTATTGCCGATATTGCCGTAGTTGGAGGTAGTTTCGTCAAACACGGTGGACATAATCCATTAGAACCCGCTTTACACCATATTCCTATTATCAGCGGAGAGCACTATTTTAATTTCAACGTTATTTGTGAACAGCTCATTGCTGATAATGCAATGATTATTAGTGATAGTTCAGCCAATAAATTGGCTTTATTCGTTGATAATTTATTAACTAACCCAACTCACTGCAAGCAAATTGGCGAAAAAGCACACTATGTGTTAAAACAAAATCAAGGTGCTTTAGCTAAGTTACTTGCTATTATTAACCATTATCTTTGTTAATCGAAGGGTGATTTGTGGATAATAAACAAGGCTTATTATTAGTGAATCTAGGCACACCTAGCAAATTAACACCAGATGCAATAAAACAATATTTAACAGAGTTTTTATTGGACAAGCATGTGGTCGATTTACCTTATTTGTTATGGTATCCCATTTTAAAATATCTAATATTACCCAAACGTGTTCCCTATATTATAAATCACTATAAAAAAATATGGGTCAATAACTGCTCGCCTTTACTCCACTACAGTCAATTATTATGTGACAAGTTACAACATGAGCTACCAGAAACTCACTGCGAGCTGGCAATGACTTATGCTCAACCCGATATGCAGTCGGCACTCAATAATCTTAAATCATGCAATAAAATTACTGTATTACCCTTGTTCCCACAATACTCTACCACGACAACGCTTGCAGTATTGGATAAATTAAAACAGATGATTAAACGTGATAGTCATTTTAATAATATTAACTATATTCGCGATTATGCTGACAATCCATGTTATATTCACGCGCTTTATACACAAATTGAACAGGCAATTTTAAAAAATGGAAAGCCGGAAGTATTACTACTTTCTTATCATGGTATTCCTGAACGTTACCGCAAAAGACGTCAAGAAGATTATATTGAGCGTTGTCAACTCACTACCGAATTATTGATAAAAAAATGTCATCAAAGTGGTCTTGATTTATCAATTCAGATGGCTTATCAATCGAAATTTGGTAAAGGAAAATGGGTCGAACCTAACACCAGTGATATCCTACAAAATCTAGCGAATACTGGTATCAAACATGTACAAGTCATGTGCCCTGGCTTTTCCGCTGATTGTATTGAAACCCTATACGAAATCGATGATGAAAATCGGCAAATATTTCTACAATCTGGTGGTAAACAATTCTATTATATTCCAGCACTAAATGATTCTCGTTTACATATTGAATTAATAAAAAGTTTGGTTAATTGTGATAAAACCTATCCTTTAACCTAAATTAGTCGACATAATGTTAAACATTAATCATAACCACTAATCAAAAGGCTAATCACTTAAAACGCATATATGCTTCAATTATAAATTCGAAATTGATTACAATTAATGCGAAATAATGAGCGGCCAACAATATTTGATTTAACGTGTGGTAGGATAATAAATATCAATATTATTAGCAGTAAGGAAAAATAGATGAAAATAATTATTATCGGTGCTCAAGCAGCTGGAGCAAGTGCCGCAGCAAAAGCTAAAAGAATCAATCCCGAGGCAACTATCCGTATTTATGAAAAATCCGATATCGTATCGTTTGGTGCTTGTGGTTTACCCTACTTTATTGGTGATCACTTTAGTGATGCCAACGAAATGATATCACGAACACCCCAACAGTTCGAAAAAGATGGTATTGACATAAAAATTCTTCATGAAGTTGTTGCAATAGATACTCTATCTAAAAAATTGAAGATAAAAGATCTGACTAATGGACACTGTTTTGAAGACACTTACGACAAATTACTTTTAGCGGTGGGTGCAAGTCCAATCATTCCACCATTTTCAAATGATAAACTCAAAAATATTTTTACACTACGTGATATCTATGATGGTCAAGCAATTAAAAAAACGCTAAGTGATGATCAAGTTAATAATATTATTGTGGTTGGGGCTGGTTATATTGGACTAGAATTGGTCGAATCACTTGTTGCATTAAACAAAAAAGTTAAGTTGATTCAATTGGATGATAGAGTATTAGTTGATGCATTCGATGCGCAAATTACCGATATCATAGCTGAAAATATCAAGCAATATTGCGATTTACATTTGCAAGAAAAAGTACTTGGTTTTGGTGGACAAGATAAAGTCACCCACGTGATAACCGATAAAGGCCAGTACCCAGCCGATATGGTTATTATTGCAACAGGTGTAAAACCCAATAGCAGCATTTATAACAATTTAGGGATTAGTACCTTAAAAAATGGTGCGATTATTACTGATGCGTTAGGCCAAACCAATATTTGTGACATCTATGCAGCAGGCGATTGTGCCGCACTTTATCACAAGGTTAGCCATGATATGGTCTATATTCCATTAGCGACCGGAGCAAATAAACTTGGCAAAGTTGTAGGTGAAAATTTAGCCGGCGGACACTGTCAATTTCCTGGAACCTTAGGTACATCAGCATTAAAAGTGTTTGATATTGAAGCTGGTCGAACAGGTATTACAGAAAATGATGCTAAAAAAGCAGCCATTGCCTATAAAACCGTTGTAGTAAAAGATAAAAACCATAGCAACTACGTTGCTGGGCAAACCAGCATAACCGCTAAACTAATTTATCATGCCGAAACTCGTATTATTTTAGGTGGACAAATTGCCGGGGGGGTTGGAGCAGCGTTAAGAGTCAATGTGTTAGCAACAGCAATATGGGCAAAAATGACCATTGATGAATTAACTATGTTGGATTTTTTATATGCTCCTCCTTTTTCTAGGCCATGGGATGTTTTAAATATCGCAGGATCCATCGCAAAATAGCGAATACATAATCAATCAGGGTTATCGAACAACTATATTGCAAATTAGCGATTAATATTCAATTAAAGTAAACACAATACTGAAATATACCCATTGATAGATTAATTAAATCAGAAATTTATTTTATAACCGATATATTTACATTTTTTATTTGATAATTAAATTTATCAGCAAAGGCGAGGTTCAACTATGTCAGATGCCATTTTTCAAGGAACTTTTTTTGAAAAGTTCTTATCCATAACTCATTACCAAACCTTAATTGGAATTGGACTTTTACTTGTCTGCTTTTTTGCTGTAATGAGGCCATTACAAAACCGAAAAGTCAATTTTTCGATTCGTATGTTAGTCGGATTAATACTTGGCGCAGTACTTGGTTTAGGCATCCAAGCTGCTGCTGGATTTCCTGATACATCAAGTGTTTGGATGCAAGAAACAGCAACATGGTATGGTCTTTTTGGGCGTGCATTTATTGCCTTTATTCGTATGCTAGTTATTCCACTCATCTTTGTATCCATCGTTAAAGTCATCATTGATTTCTCCGGAAAAGACAATCTACCTCAGATTGCTTTTAGAGGTATCTTTTGGTTACTCTTTACTACGGCTATCGCTTGTTTGGTGGGTATTATACTTGCCAACCTATTTTCCCTCGGTGAAATGAGCAAAGCATCAGAACTTCAAGCTCAAGCAAAACAATATACCAATATAATTGATACGTTTATCAACCTAATACCCAGTAACATTATCGCCTCAATGGTTAAAGAAAATATTGTTGGTTTAGTCATCTTTTCTGCTTTGATGGGACTTGCTGCCAATCGAATGGAAAAGAAAAATCCTAAACCAATCGAACTATTTAAAACATTTATCGAAGCGCTATACAAAATTGTCATGTCAATTGCTATGACAGTAATAAAATACATGCCTTACGCGGTAATAGCTTTACTTGCCCGTACCATCATTTCTAATGGTATACCGGCTATTATTCAAGTTTCCAGTTTTGTCGTTGCCATTTATGTTGCGACCTTAATTATGCTAATTGTGCATATTGCTATTGTATTAACGCATGGTATATCACCAATAACATTTATCAAAAAAGCGTTGGGTACATGGCTATTAGCCTTTACCAGCCGGTCATCTGTTGGCACATTACCTATGACAATTTCTACATTAACTGTCAGAATGGGGGTTAATACCGGTACAGCTAATTTAGTCTGCTCGCTTGGTAGTACAATGGGGATGAACGGCTGTGCTGGCTTCTTTCCAGCATTACTTGCAGTCATGGTTGCACATATGGTTGGTATTGATACTAATATTCAATTTTATATTATGTTAGTGATTGTCGTTGTGATTGGTTCAATCGGTATTGCGGGTATTCCTGGCACCGCAACCGTTGCGGCAACTGTCGTATTATCTGGAATGGGCATGGCTGAGTATTTTCCGTTGATTGGTATGGTCCTTGCTGTTGATCCAATTATTGATATGGCCAGAACTTTAGCCAATGTATCTGGTGCAATGACCGCGGCGATTGCCACTGATCGTGAAGTAGGTTTGATGGACTTGAACGTATATAACGATCCAACTGTGACACTTGAAAATGAATCAACAGATGCCTAATTAGGTTGCTATTATTAAATAGTAAGCTAAATGTCAGCTGAGATAAACACAATCAATATTTTAACAAATTACACTAATGATAAAGTGGAGTAGATTACAAATAATCATTTAGATTGAAAATCTACAAATTGTGTACATCTCAATTAATAAATTCAAAATAAAAAAGGTGCGAAATGCACCTTTCTTATAATCCATTAATGACAGTAAAAACATTAAAGCGTTTTAAGCCAAGCTTTTACATCATTACCTAAACTTTTGTGACGCATTGCGTATTGCACAAAAGTTTGAACATAACCTAATTTATTACCGCAATCATGGCTACGACCTTTTATACAATAAGCATCAACCGGATCTTCTTCTAGTAACATTGCAATAGCGTCGGTTAATTGAATTTCACCACCAGCTCCTAAAGGCGTTTTAGCAAGTAATGGCCAGATTTTTTCAGATAATACATATCGTCCGACAACTGATTGATTAGAAGGCGCAGCGTCAATGGTCGGTTTTTCAACTACACTATACATCTGAGCAGTATTGCCTGCTAATAGCGCTTCACCACGGCAATCGACAATACCATAAGAAGAGACTAACTCTTTTGGCACTGGTTCGACCATGATTTGACTACGTTTGGTTTCTTGATAGTTACTAATCATCGCTGCTAAATTGTCTGTGCTAAGATCACTATCATATTCATCAATAATTACATCCGGTAACACGACCGCAAATGGCTCATCGCCAACTAAAGGGTAAGCGCATAATACTGCATGACCAAGCCCTTTAGCTAAGCCTTGACGAACACTGGTTATCGTCACATTTTTTGGCAAAATACCTTGCACTTCTTGGAGTAATTGACGTTTAACTCGGGCTTCTAGCATAGCTTCTAATTCAAAACTTGTATCAAAATGATTTTCGATAGAATTTTTTGATGAGTGCGTTACAAAAATAATTTCTGTGATTCCAGCTGAAATACATTCTTTAACGACATATTGAATAAGTGGTCTATCCACAACAGGCAGCATTTCTTTAGGGATGGCTTTAGTCGCAGGCAACATGCGAGTACCCAGCCCTGCAACAGGGATAACGGCTTTTTTTACTTTTCCATTTACTGATGGTTCAAAATTTAGTGTCATTTTATTTCCTTAAAAACAAATTAACTGACAACGCTGTTATAGCTATAAATACTATAACAGCGATTAACAAAGGTATTTTTGATTGGTATAAACTTTAGCATACAAGCAATCGAAATACTCAAATAAATTATTGCTACAAAATTCGATATTAGATAAGCCAATTTGGTTTTAGATTGTAATACAAAATAAGTCAGAACGGTATTAGATATCAATAAAACATCTAAGATAAATCTAAAAATATTAAACAAAATTAGCAAAGGCTTATTTCAGCTTAACAAGCAATAGACACCATTATCGTTTATCTTAAATAAGAACAAATCGCCATTTGATGCTAGCGAAAAAATCCAACGATAACCAATGAGAGAATTAGATGATTAATATAAAGTAAGAATGCAACTCAATTTCACAAAAAATTACTCAAATACGATATAAAATAAGGTCAACCAAGCAAAACCTATTATCAGTCGATTAACAAATATCGCAATGAATTTTGTTCTCTCATATAATGCCTATTTATTTATCGATATCTCATTAGACTCAATTAATAAAGGGTTATCTTTATCTTTGGCTAAAGAATCAATAGCAATATAAACAATTTGGCAATTTTGTAAAACTGCTTGTCTAACAACAAATTTTGCTTTGCGATCGCGTTCTTGTTTTTGTGCAGGGCTAATATAAAGATCATCGTAACCGTCATCATACAAGGTAGCCCTATCTAATAAACTTTGTGTTCGCCAAAAAGTTTCCTTAGGATAATCACGTGTAAAAATCTGATCGGTTAGCTTGCCTTTTATACCTGCATAACTTGAAGATAAATGCTTACTAGCACGACTTTGAGCGATATAAATTGATTGGTAACTTTTTTTATTGGAAGGAAGTAAATTTAACGAAAACTCAACGCCTGCGCGAGTTGAGTATTGGCAATTATGCATAACTGAGGGTGCAGTTCGAAAATTTAATGAACCACACCCAACAAGTAAAAAAAACACGACGAAAATAATAAGACGCTTCATTTTTACTTAAGTATATTCACAAAATAACCGTTTTCACATTTACCTTGCAAATAGACTACTTTGTCTTATTTACATTTTATCGCTAACTTTTTCAGCAGTATTTGAAATAGCTTTACCGCCAGATTGCACATCTTTACCTACACCATTTACTGTATTACATCCAGTAACTAATGTTGTCATTACAAGACCGAACACAATAATTAACATTTTTTGCAACATTTGATACTCCTTTCATTATTTACATTGTTATTTTAGTGTAGCAAATGCTTCTGCCACACGATGAATGTTATGGTGATTCAACCCAGCCACACACATTCTTCCGCTGCCCACCAAATAAACAGCAAAGTTATCTTTTAATTGTGTAACTTGATTTTGGGTAAATCCAGTGTAACTAAACATACCACGTTGTTTAACTAAATAATCAAAATTACGGTCTAACGATTTGTTTTTTAATAATTCAACTAAGGTTGATCGCATTGTCACAATACGATTACGCATTGATGCCACTTCTTTGAACCATAACGCTTTAAGATCATTATTATTTAAAACATAAGACACAAGATGTGCGCCATAAGCTGCTGGACTTGAATAATTACGACGAACGGTCGCTTGAAGTTGCCCAAGCACATGACTTGCGACTTGGCTATTATCACATAAAACCGACAAACCACCAACTCGCTCACCATAAAGGGAAAATGTTTTAGAAAAAGAGTTACTGATAAGTCCACACAATCCTACTTCTGCGGCCTTTCGAAGCGCATATGCATCATCGTCAATATTTTCACCAAAGCCTTGATAAGCAATATCCATAAAAGGAATTAAATCTCGATTTTTTAAAACTGCTATGACTTTATCCCATTGATCGTGCGTTAAATCAGCACCTGTTGGGTTATGGCAGCAAGGATGCAGTAAAACAATGCTTTTAGCCGGTAATTGGTCTAAAGTTTGAAGCATAGCATCAAATTTTACGCCACAGGTTTTATCATCGAAATAAGGGTATTGATTGACCTTAAAACCTGCCCCACTAAAAATGGCAATATGATTTTCCCAAGTAGGATCACTTACCCAAACCTGAGAATCTGGAAAATAGCGATATAAGAAATCGGCACCAATTTTTAATGCACCCGATCCACCTAGTGTTTGAATAGTTGCAATTCGCTTATCTTTATAAGCGCTGTGATTTTCACCAAAAAGCAAAACTTGAATAGCTTGACAATAAGCAGGCAATCCACTCATCGGTAAATAAAGTTGCGCACCTTGATTATGCTGATAGATATAATCGCGAGCAGCTTTAATACATGATAATTGTGGGACGACACTGTTTTCATCATAATAGTAGCCAATACTTAAATTGGTCTTGTTTTCTCTATTATCATTATTAAATTCTGCGACCAAAGATAAAATTGGATCGCCCGCATACGAATCGATTTTTTCAAACATATTGACTACCTACTAACACAATCAACACTGACTAATAGTTGTAGATTATTACATCAACTTAATTGTCAATCAATCACTAAATAAAAGTTTAACAACAAATAATTAGAGCGATATTTACTGAGTAAATAAAGGCAAAATATTCATTCTTAAACTATAAAAATAGACCAATCTATACGCAATTAGCTCAATCTATTAGTTATAGTTTATTTATCGTAAGCATTAGCACTTTATGGTGCTAACAGAATATGTCACGCTTATTTAACTGCAATCACTTCAATTTCTACTTTTGCATCTTTAGGTATTTTAGCTACTTGTACGCAAGAGCGTGCCGGAAATGCCGCATTGTTCTCAGTAAAAAATGACTCATAAATAGCATTCACTGCGGCAAAATCATTCATATCTGCTAAAAATATAGTTGTCTTGACAATATTATTGATCTGATAACCCGCAGCTGTCACAATTGCTTTAACATTAGCTAAACTTTGTTTGGTTTGTTCCTCAATAGACGTTGCCATTTGACCAGTAACAGGATCGAGTGGAATTTGCCCAGATGCAAATAACATATTACCTAAATCAACCCCTTGAACATATGGACCAATTGCAGCAGGCGCTTTATCGGTACTAATCACTTTTTTTACCATGTTTGATTTTCTCCTTTTTCATCTTGTCTGGTTAATCATTCATCTCAATACATTCATTTATTTTGTCTATTGCCATTTCAACAGTAACCTAATTTACTGTCAAGTTTGTACTTGATTATGATCGTGGGACTTCTGACAAATTTCTGCTATGATAAACATAATTTTTTTATTTATTGAGAGTTAACATGTTTGAGAATTTAACCGACCGTTTATCACAGACATTTCGCAATATCAGTGGGCGTGGGCGTCTGTCTGAAGATAATATTAAAGAAGCACTACGTGATGTGCGCATGGCATTACTTGAGGCCGATGTTGCTTTGCCTGTTGTTCGTGAGTTTATAAATCAAGTTAAACAAAAAGCTGTCGGCTTAGATGTTAGTAAAAGTCTAACACCAGGCCAAGAGTTTATCAAAATAGTCCAAGATGAACTCACTCGTGCCATGGGCGAAGTCAATAGCTCACTGAATTTGGCAACCCAACCCCCAGCTGTGATTTTAATGGCGGGTTTACAAGGTGCAGGTAAAACGACCAGCGTCGCGAAATTAGCGAAGTTTTTAAAAGAAAAACAGAAAAAGAAAGTACTCGTCGTTTCTGCCGATGTCTATCGTCCTGCTGCGATTAAACAATTAGAAACCTTAGCTAAAGCGATTGATGTTGAATTTTTTCCTTCCGATATTAACGAAAAACCAGTCAATATTGTTAATAAAGCAATTAACCATGCTAAATTACAATTCTTTGATGTGCTGATTGTCGATACCGCAGGCCGTTTACATGTCGATAATGACATGATGGACGAAATCAAAGCACTACATCAAGCAATTAATCCAATTGAAACCCTATTTGTGGTTGATGCGATGACGGGTCAAGATGCCGCTAATACAGCTAAAGCTTTTGATGAGGCTCTGCCGTTAACCGGTGTTATTTTAACCAAAGTCGATGGTGACGCACGTGGCGGTGCTGCATTATCAATTCGGCATATTACAGGTAAACCAATTAAATTCTTAGGCATGGGTGAAAAAACTGATGCTTTAGAACCATTTTATCCTGACCGTATTGCCTCTCGAATTTTAGGCATGGGCGATGTGATTTCTCTGATTGAAGAGTTACAAAGCAATGTCGATCGAGAAAAAGCAGAAAAAATTGCTAAAAAACTCAAAAAGGGTGACAAATTCGATTTTAACGACTTCCAAGATCAACTCAAGCAGATGCGTAATATGGGTGGAATGGGCGCCATGTTGGCTAAACTACCGGGTGTTGGTCAATTACCAGACCATATCAAAGCTCAAATGGATGACAAAATTACAATTAAAATGGAAGCCATTATTGGATCGATGACACTAAAAGAACGCGCCAATCCTGAAATTATTAAAGGATCGCGTAAACGTCGTATTGCTAATGGTTCGGGTACGCAAGTGCAAGATGTTAACAAACTATTAAAACAGTTTGAAGATATGCAAAAAATGATGAAGAAGATGAAAGGCGGCGGCATGATGAAAATGATGCGCCAAATGAAAGGACTTATGGGCGGGGGAATGGGCTTACCAAGACGCTAATGCGCAATTATTGCAATACATAATTGCGTCTAACCTATTCAATTTTCTAATCTAAACAACACATCGCACACAATATTAGTTTTGCGATGTGTTTTCTGAGTTAATGACTGGCTTGATCGATTTAATCTTAGCCGGTCGATTCATCGCCAATACGGTTCCTATTGATGAGATAATAATTAACCCAATAGCAAACCATTGATAATGAGTTAATTGCTCATGCAACACTATCAAACCAGAAAATGCTGCAAATACTGGCGATAAACTCATTAGCGTACTAAATGTTTGAGCCGGTAACCTTGGTAGTGCAACCATATCTAAGGCATAAGGTATAGCCGACGCTAATAAAGAAACGACAAAAACTAACGGTAATAAGTCTATCGAAAACATAGCACTGCCACTTTGCCACACACCAATTGGAAATAGCAAAAATGACGCAATAATAGATCCAATTGCAACACTTGATGAACCGTGAATAGCACCTGATTGACGCCCAAAGAGTATATAACATGCCCAACATGCACCGGCGGATAATGCCAACAAAATACCCATCGGATCTAAATCATTGGATGCTTGATGAATCGGTAATAACATCGCTAACCCGACAACCGCAATGGCTAACCAGACAAAATCAGTCAAACGACGGCCAGAAAACATCGCTACCATAATAGGACCGGTTAATTCAATGGCAACAGCAATACCTAACGGAATACGAGCAATAGCATTATAAAAGCTCAAATTCATACAGCCCATTGCAACACCATAGCAAAAAATATATTTAAAAGCTTGTTTGGTTATTGGTTTACGCCAAGGCTTGAAGATAATCGATAACATAACCGATGAAAAAGTCAGTCGCCAAGCGGTCATCCCTTCTGGACCAAGTACAGGGAACAAGTATTTCGCCATAGATGCACTACCTTGAACCGAAATCATCGAAATAAATATTAAAAAAACAGGCCAAGTACGGTTAAACATAAAGTATTACTCTGACAAAATTTGACAATGATTATTCAAATAGTGAATATCAAACAGTTTAAAGAAAACGATGCTGCTCAGCATCAAACACAAACATGCTCAGTCAGCTTAGTTTTCTCTTTTAACAGATAGCAAAGCAAGATCTTGCAGCGCTTTTTTGTAAGGTGAATCAGGTAAAATTGCAATAACATCAAAGGCTTTTTGGGCCTCCTGCTGTGCAGTTTGTAACGTAAATTCGAGAGATCCACAGTCTTGCATAATCTGTAAAATACGATCTAACAAATGTCGCCCATTACCTTGTAAAATAGCTTGACGAATTAATTCAGCATCATCACTGTTGCCAGCATTATGCATAGCATGTAACAACGGTAATGTTGGTTTACCTTCATTAAGATCATCACCTAAATTTTTACCCAATTTTTGATTACTATCAGCACTATAGTCCAATAGATCATCAATAATTTGAAATGCGGTACCTAAAAATTTACCATACTCTTGCAAGGCTAATTCTTGCTGCTCATTAGCGCCAGCTAATACCGCAGCAGAATGGGAGGTTGCTTCAAATAAACGCGCGGTTTTGCGATAAATAACTTCCAAATATTGCTCTTTAGTAATGTTTGGATCATTACAATTAATTAACTGTTGCACTTCACCTTCAGCAATAACATTTGTTGCCGCTGACATGATAGTCAACACTTTAAACGATTCGGTGCGTACCATCATTTGAAATGATCGCGTATAGATATAATCGCCAACTAATACGCTAGCGGCATTACCAAAAAGTGCATTAGCGGTTGATTTTCCACGTCGTAAATCAGATTCATCAACCACATCGTCATGTAGCAATGTCGCTGTATGAATGAATTCAATAAAAGCAGCAGCAATAATGTGTTTATCGCCCTGATAATTAAGCGCCTTAGCAATTAATAATGCGATAACAGGGCGAATACGTTTGCCGCCGCTACTAATAATATAATTACCTAATTGATTAATTAAAGCGACATCAGAGCTAAGCTCTGCCTGTATTGCTGCGTTAACTTTTACTAAGTCATCTTTTATAAGATCGAGAATTTGATTCATTGATGGATTATTCATCAGCCTAACCGCTAAAAACAATAGAAATTTATTGACTATTATCTGATAAATCTTTTTGTGCAACAAGTTATTGATATATCATCTTTAAAAAAAAACTACAAATGATAAGCATTTTCATTTAAAATGCCATCCTTAAGTAAAAAATGATAATTGTTATGAAGATTAACTTTGATATTGATATCAATACTGAAAAAGATCCGCAAATTGTTGCTCAGAAAAAGCCGAAAGGTACTTATTTATTTACCTCCCTTTCGGTCGCTTCACACTTATGCTTATTCGCCTTATTATTTAGCTCTGCACTATTTGCCAAAGATATCATTGTTGAAGAAGGAGACAACTCAATCAAAGCTGTGATGGTTGATTTATCACAATTAGCAGCGCCTGAACAATCTTTAGTTGAAGACAAACCTGAAATAAAAGGTGACAATAACAGTGATGTTATCGACAATAAACCTATTGAAGAAACACCAGTAGAACCAGTTGTTGAGCCAGAAGTTATTGAAGAAAAAAAACCAGAGCCAGAACCCGTTAAAATACCGGATAAACCAGTTATCACACCTGAAAAAGAGGTGGTAAAGCCACAACCCAAACCAAAGAAAAAACCACAACCGACACAAAAATCATCACAACAACAAGTTAGACAAGAAGTTGCAAGTGAAAATATGGCTAGCACTTCGGTCGCACCTAAAATATCGGATAATCGCCAATATTCGGCAAGCGCTTCTCCAATTAGTCGAAATCAACCAGAATACCCTAGACGAGCACTCGATATGCGTTTAGAAGGATATGTCATTGCTATGTTTGATGTTAATAGCGAAGGGCGTGTTGAAAATATCAGAATTATTGAAGCGCAACCCAATAATATTTTTAACCGATCGGTAATTAATGCCATGAAGACATGGAAATACAAACCTATTGCTGCACAAAATTTAAAAATCAAAATTGTATTTAATCGGGATAAATCAATTAATTTAGACTAATAATCAAACGCTAGACTATATACAATTCATTAACAATAATTAAACTAAAAGCCATAATCTTTTTAAACAATGATTATGGCACTTTTTATCACTCAATAACCGATGCTTTATTGGCCATCAGCTTTTCAATTTCACTAGGCTCTTTAGGTACAGCAGAAGTGAGTACTTCGTTACCCGATGAAGTAATTAAAATATTATCTTCAATACGAATCCCAATCCCTTTATATTGATCAGGTACATCGGCATTTTGGTTAATATATAATCCTGGTTCAACAGTCAACACCATACCTGGTTTTAAAAGATAAAGGCGATCACTTCCTACATCGTGAACATCAATGCCTAACCAATGCCCTAAACCATGCATATAAAATTCAGTATACGCCTTATCAGCGATCAATTTATCCACATCGCCTTGCATAATACCTAATTTTACCAATCCCTCGACCATAATTTTAATCACGGTCTGATTAACTTGGTTAATTGAGTTTCCGGGTTTTAAGAGCTTAATTGCGGCATATTGTGATGCCAGAACAATATCATAAATTTCACGTTGAGCCTGACTAAATTTACCGTTTATAGGGAATGTTCGCGTAATATCACCCGCATAATGCTGATACTCACATCCCGCATCAATGAGTACCAAATCACCCTCTTTCAATGGTGCACTATTATTTTCGTAGTGTAAGATACAGCCATTATTACCGCTTCCAACAATAGTATTATAAGCAGGATATCGGGCACCATGACACGCGAATTCATATAAAATTTCTGCCTCTAAGTGATACTCATACAAGTTTGGCTTACATTTTTGCATAGCCCTTCGGTGAGCTTGAGCACTGATATCACAAGCCTGCCGTAAAATATTTATCTCAAAATCTGATTTAAACATTCGCATTTTATGCACAACAGGCCGCCAATCACTGATTGAAATTGGTTTTAAACCAGTGGATTTACCTTCTTTGATTAAAGCTCGTAATGCTTTTTTAATAATCTTATCCGCGTATTGATACTGCTCATCGGCATAATAAACGATATCTTTTCCCTTCAAGATTTTAGGTAAATTAGCATTAATGCTGTCAAAACAATAAGCCTCATCCACCCAAACTGTGTCTAAAGCAAGCGCTTGCCCTAAACGATAACCGGTCCATGTTTCAGCTAAAGGATCTTTTTTTCGATTAAATAAGACATAACGTGCCTGATTATCATGTTGTTTAATTACTACAAAAACCGCTTCTGGCTCATTAAAACAAGTAAAATACCAAAAATCACTATTTTGCCGATAAGGGTAATGCGTATCGTTACTTCGAACAACTTCTGGCGCTGCAAAGAAAAGTGCCACACTATTGGTTGCCATTTTAGCAAGTAATGTTTCACGACGATTACACAGTTCAGTTTTAATATCTGTATCTATCATTTTAATGATCCTAAAAAGAAATGATTATTCCAATTAATGAATAGTCGGTACAATATCTGATTCATTAAATTCATCGTAGCACAACATTGAGGTGATACGGACATACTCTTTAATTTCTTCAAAAGCAAAACCAAGTTCTTGCTGATCCTCATTTTCATCATAACCAAGCTTGACTATTTGACGTAAATCATAAATCGCTTCGCCAACATCACCTTTTAATCGGTTAATCGTTGGTTGAACTAAACCTATTCCCAGTAAAAAATGATTAACCCAACCAACTAATTCATCGATCTGCGAAAACAGATCATGCTCACTAAGTAATAACTCAAACTCAAAATTTTCATTAGAAAATTGCTGTTTGGTTAAATCATAAAGCTTTTTAATTTGTTGCTCTAATGGTTCTGCAATCGCCTCTCCATTATTTAACATATCCTTGACTAATGGACGCCAACTTTCATCATGATTACCACCCGCTAAAATCCCGGATATAAAACCATGTAATTCAGCAGCATTAATCCCAATGTTACATTCGATTAATTGACGATTTAATTCGTCATAGTTAATAGTATCAGTCATTACCCCACCCTGATCTTGTCACGTCAATAAAATGCACCCTGCACTTTCACTAATAATTAGTATATAATTCATACCTAGTTATAAATAATAAACAGGTTACCAAGCTTTATAAAGGAATTATTTTGAACATTGCAAGTTTATTCATCAAATTTCCCCTGCTATTTATCACGTTTGCTTTAACATTAACAGCCTGTAGTTCATGGTCATCAAACAAAGGTGTTATTATTCTCGATCTACGCGATAAAACCCATACCTATGTAAAAAGCCAAGATTTACCAAACCATTATAAATTAGGAACGAGTGAACAAGAACTGCAACGATTTGAAACATTCTGTGAGCAAGAAATTAAAATTTCAAAGCATGATGGTAGCGAAGAGGCCGTTTTTGAAAACATTAAACATGGTGTTCATGGGCAAGTTGAATTCAAAAAGTGTAGTGATAAGATCACTCGAATTTACCAATATTGATAAAATATGACTAATCTTGAGGTATTACTAAAAATAATATTAACTGTTTCAAAGTTATATTAAATCTTACTGGCGTTTCTGGCAGTTTTTATTTATATTGTTCGCGTAAATGATAATATTTTTGGGAGTAAAAATAACTATGTACAAGCAAGATGTCACAATTACTGCATCGAATGGTCTTCATACCCGTCCTGCTGCACAATTTGTCAAAGAAGCAAAAAACTTTAACTCTGAAATTACAGTTACATCCAATGGTAAGAGCGCAAGTGCTAAAAGTTTATTTAAATTACAAACTTTAGGATTAACACAAGGAACAACAATTACAATTTCTGCTGAAGGCGAAGATGAAAAAGAAGCAGTACATCATCTAGTAAAATTAATTCCAGAATTAGAATAATAACTCCCAATTAGCTATGAACAGTTTTAAAATTGAATAAGGATTAAATGTTATGGTATCAGGTATACTTGTTTCTCCCGGTATCGCTTTTGCAAAAGCGTTATTATTAAAAGAAGAGCCTATTGTTATTAATAATAAACAAATTCTTGATAACAAAATCGATGCAGAAATTGAACGTTTTAAAGAAGCTCGTCAAAAGTCTAGCGAGCAACTTAACGCTATCATGGAACGAGCTAAATCAACATTAGGTGAAGATAAAGCGGCTATCTTTGAAGGTCATATTATGCTTCTTGAAGATGAAGATCTTGAACAAGAAGTTATTTCACGAATCGAAAGTAAACACTCAAGCGCCGATGCGGCAGTACAATCTGTATTTGAAGCACAAGCAAAAGAGCTTGAAAATTTAGACGATGAATATCTAAAAGAACGTGCAGCAGACATTCGTGATATTGGTAAACGATTACTAAAAAATATTTTAGGCATCGAAATTGTCGATTTAAGTGCAATAAGCCAACCTTGTATTTTAGTTGCAACGGATCTTACACCCTCTGAAACCGCTCAATTAAATTTAGAAATGGTGTTAGGCTTCATCACTGATGCAGGTGGACGCACTTCACACACATCAATCATGGCTCGTTCATTAGAAATTCCAGCAATCGTGGGGACATCTAATGCAACACAAGAAATCAAACAAGGTGATTTTGTAATTTTAGATGCCATCAACAATGCAATTTACATCAATCCGGATCATTCAACTCAAGAAAAGCTAAAACAAGTTCAAGCAAAATATCTTGCCGACAAAGAAGAACTCGCTAAATTGAAAGATTTACCAGCTGTTACCCTTGATGGGCATCAAGTGGAAATTTGTGGCAATATTGGTACCGTACGCGATATCGCTGGTGCAGAACGTAATGGTTATGAAGGTGTTGGTCTTTATCGTACTGAATTTTTATTCATGGATCGTGAAAGTTATCCTGATGAAGAAGAACAATTTAAAGCGTATAAAGAAGTAGCACAAGCCACTAATGGTTTATCTGTCATCGTCCGTACTATGGATATTGGTGGTGATAAAGATGTTCCTTATATGCATCTTCCAAAAGAAGAGAATCCATTCCTAGGCTGGCGAGCGATTCGTATTTGCTTAGATAGAAAAGAAATACTTCATGCTCAGTTGCGCGCTATTTTACGTGCATCAGCATTTGGTAAACTTCGCATTATGTTCCCAATGATTATTTCTGTTGAAGAAATTCGTCTATTAAAATCAGAAATCAATATTCTAAAAGAACAATTAAATGCAGAAGGTAAAGCATTCGATAAAAATATCGAAATTGGTGTCATGATTGAAACGCCAGCTGCTGCGGTAATTGCGCATCATTTAGCGAAAGAAGTTGATTTCTTTAGTATTGGTACTAATGATCTAACACAATATACATTAGCCGTTGATCGTGGTAATGAGCTTATTTCACACCTTTATAATCCACTTTCACCATCGGTATTAACTTTAATTAAGAAAGTTATCGATGCGTCTCACCAAGAAGGTAAATGGACAGGTATGTGTGGTGAGCTTGCTGGTGATGAAAGAGCCACTATCTTATTACTTGGTATGGGGCTTGATGAATTCAGTATGAGTGCGGTATCTATTCCGAAAATTAAAAAATTAATTCGTAATACTAATTACCAAGAAGCGAAAAAATTTGCAGATACAGCATTAGAAAAAGCAACAGCTAAAGAAATTCTTGATTTAATACAAACTTATACCGCTGAAAAGCAAATTTGTTAGGAGACAACGATGGGACTGTTCGATAAAATAAAGCAATTTGTGTCCGATGATAGTAAAAATAGCATCGAAATTATTGCGCCACTAAGTGGTGAAATTGTCAAAATCGAAGATGTACCTGATGTGGTTTTTGCTGAAAAAATTGTCGGTGATGGTGTTGCAATCAAACCTTCTGGGAATAAAATTGTTGCGCCATTAAGTGGTAAAATTGGCAAAATCTTCGAGACCAATCATGCTTTCGCCATCGAATCAGACGAAGGTATTGAGCTTTTTGTGCATTTTGGTATTGATACAGTAGAACTAAAAGGTGAAGGTTTTACACGTATAGCCGAAGAAGGTCAGCAAGTTAAAGTAGGTGATACAATTATAGAGATTGATTTACCATTACTGGAAAGTAAAGCAAAATCAGTCTTAACACCGGTTGTCATTTCCAACATGGAAACCATTGCCGAACTAACTAAATTATCGGGCACTGTCGAAGCAGGAAAAACACCAATAATGCGAGTTAAGAAGTAATTACTGATCTTGTTAGCTATAAAAAAAACCTTCAGTCCAAAAACTGAAGGTTTTTTATTGGTTCAACTATATTGAATCAATAAAATCAGATTAACGCCACTTTTTATACTGATTAATTAAGTTATTGGTTGATTGGTCGTGAGAACTTACCGGCTTATCATCAGCCAATTCAGGTAAAATTCGACCCGCTAACTGCTTGCCAAGTTCAACGCCCCATTGATCAAAACTAAATATATTAAGGATAACACCTTGTGTGAAGATTTTATGTTCATACATCGCAACTAATGCACCGAGAGTATAAGGCGTAATTTTTTTCACTAAAATTGAATTAGTCGGTTTGTTACCTTCAAATACTTTAAATGGCACAACGGATTTAACTTCATCTAAACGTTTACCTGCTGCAATAAACTCTTGTTCAACTTGCTGCGCTGTTTTACCAAAAGCCAATGCTTCTGTTTGAGCAAAAAAGTTAGATAACAATTTTGGATGATGGTCCCCAACCGGATTATGGCTGATAGCTGGTGCGATAAAATCACAAGGGATGAGCTTAGTACCTTGATGAATGAGTTGATAAAACGCATGTTGCCCATTGGTTCCTGGTTCGCCCCAAATGATTGGACCAGTCGTATACGTTGTTTTATTACCATTACGATCAACACTTTTACCATTTGACTCCATATTTCCTTGTTGAAAATAAGCAGCAAAGCGATGCATATATTGATCATAAGGTAAAATAGCTTCGGTTTCAGCACCACAAAAATTATTGTACCAAAGCCCTATTAACGCGAGTAATGCAGGAATATTTTTATCAATTGGCGCACTTTGGAAATGTTTATCCATAGCATGACCGCCAGCTAAAAATTGTTTGAAATTATCAAATCCAATGGATAAAACAATCGATAACCCGATTGCTGACCACGATGAGTATCGCCCACCGACCCAGTCCCAAAATTCAAACATATTTGCCGTATCAATGCCGAATTTTTCAACTTCTTTGGCGTTAGTTGATAACGCGACAAAATGTAATGCAACCGCTTTATCATCTTTTGCAGCATCAAGTAACCATTTACGTGCAGTTTGCGCGTTGGTCATGGTCTCTTGGGTAGTAAACGTTTTAGATGCAACTAAAAATAAGGTTGTTTCAGGATTTAATCCTTTGAGCGCTTCAACAATATGCGTACCGTCAACATTCGATACAAAATGCATGGTTAAATGATTTTTATAAGGGCGTAAAGCTTCTGTAATCATATGTGGACCAAGATCCGAACCACCAATACCAATATTGACAACATCGGTAATTGCTTTACCGGTATAACCTTTCCACTCACCGCTAATCACTTTTTTACTGAATGACGCCATTTTTGCCAGTACGGCATTAACATCATCCATGACATTTTTTCCATCGACATAGATCGGGTTATTTTCTACATTACGCAATGCTACATGTAAAACAGCACGGTTTTCAGTACGGTTAATTTTTTCACCACTATACATCGCTTTAATTGCGCTATTTAAATCACATTCTTGCGCCAATTTGTAGAGAATGTCCAATGTCTCTTGTGTCACACGATTTTTTGATAAATCGACCAAAAATTCATCTTCAAATGGAATACTGAGTTTTTCAACACGATTAGGTTCATCTTTTAAGATCTGTGCAATAGTTTTATTATGGTGTTTTTGGTAGCTTGTTTGCAGTGACTTCCAAGCGGAAGTAGTAGTTGGATCAATTGACTTTAACATAATAAATTCCTTAAATAATATAGCATTACTAACCATAATATAACTATGACTAACATGATGCAAGATAAGGATCTTTTATCTTTTATTTTTAAATTAATCACGCTAAAAATTTATCAAAAGCGCTATCTAATGGTCCTTTCAAACAATTTTTTTAATCTTCCTTCTGCAACATTGTCATCTGACTTGGCTTACCAAATATTCAGTTTTTGGGTTGCGAAGTTCGGGAAGTTCTTGTACTGAATTTGACAGCGTTCTTAATGGGGATCAAATACCACAAAATCGGTGACACCACCGGCTACCTATCATCCCTTTGCCCCATGCGCCGACTTTTTGCAGTATTTTAATAAACTTACTTGCCTTCACTATAGGTGTATATACAAGATAACAAATTGACTCACGCCCATTAGTCAACGCGCCGGCGATGAAACCTGAGTGAGGTGTATGGAAATTTAGCGTTTCACCAATCGATTTATCATGGATAATTTCTGCATAGACCCGAGGTAAAAAAACGGAAATACCCAATTAATTAAGGTGCTATCCCATAAAAATCAAAGTTGTTTTCTACCCATCTCGTATCCCACCCAATGACAGAAAAATTCAATTTATAAAATAGACATCAAACGACATTACATAGATAGTGAATGATTAACACCAAACCAGTTAATTTATTACTATTTCTTTAAATGAAGACATGATTTATTTTCACTTAATCATCAATAGTTAAATTACGTGTGGTTAAATCATATGGTGTTAATTGATAAACGTAATAGTTCAGCCAATTACTAAATAATAAATAAGCATGGCTACGCCATGTCGCTTTAGGGGCTAACTCAGGATTATTGTCAGGAAAATAGTTATAAGGTATTTGTGGATTAATACCGGCTTTTAAATCACGAAAATATTCATTAGCTAACGTGAAAGAATCATATTCCGGATGGCCAGTCACAAACGCCATACGTTTATCGGCTGTTGCCATTAAATATGGTCCGGTTATCTCAGATTCTGCCAAAATGGTTAAATCAGTGTAATGTTTAATTTTATCAACAGGAAAATCAGCATAACGCGAATGAGGGGCTAAGAAAGTATCGTCAAAACCGCGTGTTAAAATGGCATTAGGCTGAGCGATTTGGTGCTGATAAACCCCAGATAGTTTTTGGGTGCGTGTAAATTTTGGCAAATCATATAAAACATTTAACGCTGCTTGTACCGCCCAACAAACAAATAAGGTGGAAGTCACATGATCTTTCGCCCATTTGATAATTTCAGTCAATTTAGGCCAATAAACAACATCTGAAAATGCAACTTTGCCTAATGGCGCACCGGTAATAATAAGCCCATCAAAATTCTGATCTTTTATATTATCAAAATCACAATAAAAACTATTTAAATGCTCAGCCGGTGTATTTTTTGATTCGCGTTGATCAATACGTAATAGCTGGATATTAACTTGTAAAGATGAGTTGGAAAGTAAGCGTAAAAATTGATTTTCAGTCTCGATTTTTTTAGGCATTAAATTAAGAAAAAGAAGCTTGAGTGGACGAATTTCTTGAGTATTGGCCCGAGATGAAGTCATAACAAATACATTTTCATTACGTAATACATCAACCGCAGGTAATGAGTCAGGAATACAAATTGGCATAACAAAAGCTCCTAAAAACAATGAGTTATTTTTAAACACCTAAAATAGACGTCTAGAAATCCATATAGCTAAATATAGAGTGTTTTATATTATTTGTCGAGATTTTTATTTAATCAATTAGCTAACATAATTCACAAAAAATCATGAGAATAGTTAACCGTTATTATAGGATAGATGAAAGCTTATCGAGCTAAAGATGATATAAGAAAAATCAATACACGTTAAAAAGCTCGGGTATCAGTTCGCCAGCTATCTGCGGTTAACGCTTCACCAAAATAACTATTAATTAATTTTTGGGTAATATCGCTTAACGGCGATGCTAACACTTCTGCTGTGTTACCATACTCAACAACATCCCCATTATGCATAACTAAAATTTCATCACTAATATGCTTCATCATACCAATATCTTGTGTGACATAAACATAAGAAATATTATGCTCGGCTTGTAGTGATAACATTAAGTTAACAATTTGAGAACGCATTGAAATATCTAACGCCGCCAAAGCTTCATCAAGAATAATGACTTTAGGTTTTAATATTAATGCCCTAGCTAATGCGACTCGCTGTTTTTGCCCCGCCGCCATAACCGAAGGATAATAAGCAGCATGCTCAGGTAATAACCCAACTTGTTTTAATACATCACTAATTAATCTTTCACGCTCATAAGCATTATATTTAGTATTATGTTTTAAAGGTATTTCTAACAATTGACCAATGCGTAATCTTGGATCAAACGAACTTTCAACATGTTGAAATATCATGCGAATAAGTTGACAGCGATAATGATAATCGCCATATTCAACCTTATTACCGTCAAGCCAAATATCGCCACTATCTGGTTTTATCATACCAACCAACATTTTAGCCAACGTCGATTTTCCCGATCCATTTTGCCCAATAATGGCTAACGTTTTTCCTTCATTTAACGAAAAAGATACCGGATTAACAGCATTAATTAGCAGCGTACCCAACAAGCCTTTAGGTATTTTAAAACGCTTCGATAAATTACGCACTTTCAGTATTGGATTCATGATCTGTTCCTATTTTATATAACTACTCATCCATATTTAACGGAAAATGACAAGCAACAGAATGATCTTTTATCGAGATAAGGTCAGGTGCTTGAATACATTTTTTTTGAGCATAAGGACATCGTGGACCTAAACGACAACCGATAGGTAAGTGTTCGAGTGATGGAATTACACCCGGAAGTGTATTTAATGGGCTTTTGTGTGGCATAGCTTTACCAAAATCAGGAATAGCATAAATTAAAGCTTGAGTATAAGGATGATAAGGCGATTTAATTAAATCTTCGCTGTCAGCAATTTCAACCGTTTGCCCACAATAAAGGACATTGATCCGGTCGGTCCATCTGGTGACCATCTGTAAATCATGACTAATAAGTAAAATCGTCGTACCAATATTTTGATTCATACTGGCAAGTAATCTAAATATCTGCGCTTCTGTGGTTGCTTCCATCGCATTAGTTGGTTCATCCGCAATTAATAGTTTAGGTTGATTGGCTAACGCAATAGCAATCATGACTTTTTGACACTCACCTTCTGTTAATTCAAACGGGTAAGATTTTAATATCTCTTTATGGTGTTTAATCCCTACTCGGTGCAGTAATTCAACTGCACGATTTTTGCGCCAAAATAGCCGCTGCCACCAATGTCCTTTAAACGTTCGCCTTGGAATTGCATCAACTAATTGCTGGCCAATTTTCATAGACGGATCTAAACAAGATTGTGGTTCTTGAAATATCATCGAAATATGTGCGCTAATGACCTTGCGACGTTGCTTTGTCGTTAGTTTAAGTAAATCAATATCATTAAAATAAAAACGATCGGCTGAAATCTTCCAATTATGATTCGTCACACCCAAAATAGCTTTAGCAATCAGACTTTTACCTGAACCCGATTCACCCACTAATCCACGAATTTCACCTTCTGATAATTTCAAATTAACACGATCTATCGCGCGTAATAGTCCATCTGGGGTGATAAATTCAATGGTTAAATTGCGAATATCTAACAAAGCCATAATTAATGTCCTGCTCGACGGCCATATAAACCAAAATTGAATAGATAAACAAACGTAATTGTCGCAGACACCGCTAAACCTGGAGCTAGAAATGCTAAATAATTACTATCAATAATATCTTTCATTTTAAACATCATCATACCTAAATCTGGTCGTGAAAGATCGTTGGCAAAGCCTAAAAAAGTGATAGTCGTTATGGCTAAAATAATTGAACCAAATAGCGAGACAATCTCAGTCAAATATACAGGTAAAATATTAGGTAAAATATAATGATTTAAAATTGAAAATGGCGATAAGCCATCAAGACGATATGCCGTGATATAAGTTTTATTCCATTCATTAATCGCCCGTTGATGAATATTATAAATAAAACGTGGCGTATAGGATAAGCCAACGACAAATAACATATTGGTGATATCATCTTCCCATAATAAGCTAATGACAATCACACCTAATAGTGGTGGAACTACCATACAAAATCGAAAAATAAATATGACAAATGGGCGTATAAACGAAACAAAAAACATAAGGTAATTAATTAAACCACCAATTACTACCACATAAAATACCGCTTTTAGTGTCATTGATATTGTGGAACGATATCCAATAAGCAGATAATCAAAAATATCTTGCCCATTAGCATTGGTACCTAAAATATGATTCAAATCCCCATTTGCCCACCAAGCTGGCGGTAATAATGTTGGATAAATAGGATTTAAATTGGCATGAAAAAACCACTTCGTTGATAACGCCACAAAAGCGATAGCTAATATGCCATAAAATCCGACAATTGAATAAAGATTACTATGCAATCGATTAAAGCATAATTTTATGTTTTTAAATAATTGTGCAACCTTAGACATAGTGTTCCTTATGGCGCAAAGGATAGATAGCAATTGCCGTAATATCGCCTAATAAGGTGAGTAGGCTTATTACAGTACCACAAGCAAGAATCGCAATAGAAATAATAAAATAATTATGGTGATGATAAGCAATCATCACCCATTGCCCTAATCCCACTCGATTGAATAGAATTTCAATCACCATCGTTGAAAATAATAGTGTTGTTGTATTGTAAGTCAATTGTGGAATTGTCGCAGGAATGGAATTAGGTAACAAATGGCGACGTAAAATTTTAAAAGGTGATCGCTCCCGAATAATCGCCATTTTAATATAATTTTGTCGTGAAGTACTTTTAACATTTTGACTGACTAACTGAATCGTCATAATGCTCGGTTGAATGGCTAAAATAATGATAGGCAATAACAAATGATGCAACTGATCAAGCAGAGCGGGTAATTTGACTTTTTTAGATGAAATTAATATATCCAACAAAGAGGTACCAGTAATAGATGGTGATACATTAAAATTCATTGATACCGACCAAGTAGGCGATAACAAGTACATAATAATGATAACCAGCATAACGATTGGGCAAGAATATAGCAATAAACTCACTAAACGAATGGCGGTATTTAACCAGTTAATATTGCTTAAACCCAGAAAGATACCTAAAGGTAATCCAACAAACAAAGCGACCAATAAAGCCAAAATACAAAGTTCAAATGTTGCCAACAGTGTATGAAAAAACGGCACAGTTTCACCTGTTATCAATTTAAACTGCCCTTGAAGCAATTGCTTAAAAAAAGCACTGTAGGCATCAACAAAACTTAGACTATTGAAATTAAACATTGAATTAGGCGCAAAATAGACTAAACAGAAGCTAATCTGAGCCAATACGCAGATAATAAATAAAAACGTCACTATTTTTTTGAAAATATAGATAATCATTGTTTATCTTTATCGCTAGTATAAATAAAACACGGTAGTAGCTATTACCGTGTTTTATTTAGTTGATTGATTAATCAGGTATAACCGGTTTACTTGCTGCGGCATAAGCATGATCTTGCGCACTTAAACCGCCAGCATTACCTTTTCCTTGATATTGATAATCCGCTTCTTGACGTGATTTTATACCCGTTTCCGATATCACATAATCAGGTGCAGGGGCTTTTGTCATCACTGACGAAGAGTAGCCGGTTGAATGCGTAATTGTATTATCCAATTTACTCTCATTGGTATTTTGTTCGATATCATTAAAATCAAACTGCAAATTACCTTCAGGTTGATTCGATACTGACACCGTATCATTAACCACTGCACCATCACTTGCTACTTGATCTTCTTTAATAATAATCGGCAATAATAATGAAGGTATCACTGCCACAGCAGTATTAGGTTCATCCTGAGTCAATTGACTATAATCAATCGATACGCGTCCTAAAGCTAATTCTAATGATGCCGCAGCAAATGGCAACGGCATTGGTGACTGCTTAAGTTCAGTATTTTTAACTCGTCGCTTATTACGTTGACCGTTCATACGTAAATGCCTTGATGTACGTCGTTGGCGTTTAGGTTGTACATCAGCAATAACATTATTATCCGTTGGTTCAGCGGCAATAACTGGCAACAATAAAGTTGGAATAATGACTCTTTCATTTGTTGTTCCGCTTTCAATTTGATGTTGAGTAATTGTCTCAACATTTTTCACGCGAACGCTTTTGGTTAATGCGCGCTGTTGTCGTCTTGGTTTAACCTCTTTTGGCTTACTTGGTGCTGTTTCGTTCGCCACTTTATCTGCTTTCGTTGCATTAACAGTAGTTGCCGAATTTGCATGACTATTTTGTTTACTTCGACGATGATTAGTTTTATTACTCGCTTCTTTTACTACAGCTTCAGAAGAAGATGGCGTTGTCACTAACTCATTATTGGCGTTATTGATGGTATTATTTTGACGATTATTACGTTGACGCCTGTTATTTGAACGCTGATTATCGCGTCGTTTGGCCGGTTGAGGTTTGACTTCTGGCTGTGGTTTTTCTTTTTCACCTGCAAATAATTGGCGTATCTTACCGAATAACCCACCGAAAAAGCTTCCTGAATTTTCAGCTTTTTTAGTTTCAACCTTAACTTTTGTAATGGTACTAGCTTCGACTTTAGGACCTGATAAGACCGCTTGTTCAACAACCACTTCCGTTGCCTGATCTTCTTCCTCTTCTTCAAGTTCACGGATCAATTTAGGCAGATTATAACTTAGTACATCAGTCTCTTCGCCACTTCGTTTACGAATCACTTTATAAAGTGGCGTTTCCATCTCTTCATCACCTGCTATGACAATTTTCACATCTGGGTGCATTCTTTCAATATTAGTGATGGCGCGACGTTTTTCATTAAGTAAATAACTGGCAATAGGAACAGGAACAATTACATCAATCTGAACAGTATTATCCTTCATTGCCTCTTCTTGGATTAATCGCAAGATAGAAAGTGATAATGAATTATTATCACGAACCGTACCCGTCCCTTGACAGCGAGGACAGATATGATGCGTGGCTTCTCGTAATGAAGGACTTAAACGTTGACGTGACATTTCAAGTAAACCAAAGCGCGAAATACGAGTGGTTTGAATCCTTGCACGGTCAGTTTTCATCGCTTCTTTTAAACGATTTTCAACTTCGCGTTGGTTACGAATTGGGGTCATATCAATAAAATCGATAACAATTAACCCACCTAAATCGCGCAAACGTAACTGACGGGCGATTTCCTCTGCGGCTTCAAGGTTAGTATTAAACGCGGTTTCTTCAATATCACTACCACGGATTGATTTGGCTGAGTTAATATCTATCGCGGTTAAAGCTTCGGTTGCATCAATAACAATCGAACCACCAGAAGGTAAGCGAACTTCTCGCTGGAATGCTGATTCAATTTGTCCTTCGATTTGGAAATGATTAAATAACGGCACATCACCATCATAAAGTTTTAATCGGCTAACATATTCTACTCGCCCTAAATCAACAAGCCGTTTTTTAGCAATTTCAAGCACTTTAGGGTTATCAATTAAGATATCGCCCACATCATCACGCAAATAATCACGAAATGCCCGAGTAATAATATCACTTTCTTTATGAATTAGGCTCGGCGCTGGATGATTTTTCGATTCGTTTTGGATCGCTGTCCAATAGTTAACTAATGCATCTAAATCTTGCTGTAACTCTTCTTGGCTTTTACCTACACCAGCAGTTCTAGCAATAACGCCCATACCTTTAGGTTTTTCAATCGCATCAATAATGCGTTTTAAATCGGCTCGCTCTTCACCCTCTATTCGTCGTGAAACCCCACCTGCACGAGGATCGTTTGGCATTAAAACTAAATAACTCCCCGCTAAACTAATGTAAGTGGTAAGCGCTGCACCTTTTTTGCCACGAATTTCTTTTTCGATTTGAATTAAAACTTCTTGGCCTTCTTGTAAATTTTTAATACTTCGACGACCAGTCACATTAGAGGGGAAATAGCTATCAGCAATCTCTTTTAGGGGTAAAAATCCATCACGTTCACCACCATAAGAAACAAAAGCCGCTTCCAAACTTGGATTAATTTTAGTAATTTTGCCTTTATAAATATTGGCCTTTTTTTGCTCATGCCCAAGACTTTCGATATCTAAATCATATAAGCGTTGGCCATCAACAAGAGCAACACGCAGCTCTTCTTGCTGGGTTGCGTTGATTAGCATTCTTTTCATTATTCTACACTCTTAATTAATCTTAATTAATTGTAGGTAGAACCTTACTATTAATAAGTGCTTATTTTCACAATGATCATTAATGGTACTTAACTAAATATTTTGATACGGTATTCATTATTTTAGTTGTGTTATTTTTGTTATTATTTTATGTGAATCCAATATCTGTTACACAATATCTATACAAAATTTTAGGCATCATTAGAATTCAAAAATCTTGCATACTTTTTGAACTATTCCTAAACATATAATTCATCGATATTATTACTTTGGTTAATTTGCAAACCGCAGTGAGGTTATCGACCTTGGCTAACAAACTAAATCTTTATGTGATTGTTTAAAATAAACATATTATTTAATTATAATGATTCTACTTACGCTATTTTATTTTTGATAAATTGTAATGTCTAACGCCATTGCTGCATTACAAGGATAAAAAATCCTGTCTTATTATTAACGTTTCAGCAAAGGATAGCAAGTAAATTAAACTTCAAATTTTATAGATAGTTAGCAAGTTATTTTAAATGCCTTATAAATACTGTTGAGTCAATAGTCAAAAACTAAGCTTATTCCCAATATACTTTATACTAAAACATCATAATAACCTGAAATATTTTTACAGTTTTTTTATTCTGTGATTGATAACGCAAAATCGAGAATCAAAGCTCACTCGCTTAGTGCATATCTAAATCGATTGAGTATAATGACTGTCAAACAATGGTTAAAGAGAACACCTTACTTTATGGATAATTGTGAAAAAAATGCATTAGTCGAATTTACTTCACGTTGGATACATCAATTTGATGGCGCGCCGCACAATGACGAACTCCACGCTCTGCCCTCTCCTTGTATCATAAAAACCCAAAATTTATCGGTTTATTGGCAACCTTTTTTATTACAGCCACCGAAAAATCTAATGATTATTGAACAAGTCGTTGGTCTTAAATTACACCCAAGTGCTCATCTTTTTTATGGTAGCCAATATGCTGGCAATATGAGTGCAATCTTTGACAATATTGAATTACTCTTAATACAAGCTTGGAATGATGATGATTTTTCGAATCTGGAACAAAATTTAATTGCGCATCTAACCCAACAAAAAAAATTAAAAAGGATCCCCACTATTTTTATTGCGTCAACCAATGACAGTACCGAAATTATTGCAATAAATAATTTAACAGGGGAAGTCGTCAAAGAGGATTTGATTAGTGGAGAATTGACAACGTTAAGTCAGGATTTAACCGCTTTTTTAAATAAATTAATTGTTACTTGTTAAACAATAATTGTATACCAATAACGCATTAATTATATAGATAATAGACAAAATTAACTATTATCGAAATTGTATCTTACAAAATAATGTGTATATAATGCATTGAAAGTCATTAGATCAGATAGGTGAATTATGTTTGAAAATTTAACAGCAGCTCCCGCCGATCCCATTTTAGGATTAGCAGATCTTTATAATAAAGATGAACGCACTAACAAAATTAATCTTAGCGTTGGTGTTTACAAAGATGAAACAACTAAAACACCTATTTTAGAAAGTGTAAAAAAAGCAGAACACTTTTTATTAACTGATGAAACGACCAAAAGTTATTTACCTATTGATGGTGTCAATGCTTTTAACGTAGCAACTCAAAAACTTCTGTTTGGTCGTGAAAATGAACGTGCAAGAACCGCGCAAGCGCCGGGTGGAACGGGTGCATTACGAATTATGGCCGACTTTTTAGCACGCCGAACTAAAGTAAAACGAGTTTGGGTCAGTAATCCATCTTGGCCAAATCATCGCAGTGTATTCCAAACAGCAGGGCTTGAAGTGCGTGAATATCATTACTATGACCCACAAAACCATGAACTTAATTTTGATGCAATGATGAGTGATTTAAGTCTAGTTGCAGCTGGTGAAGCTGTGCTATTTCATGGTTGTTGCCATAATCCGACAGGCATTGATCCGACCACAGAACAATGGCAAGCCATTGCCGATTTAGCCTTAAAAAATGGTTGGTTACCGCTTTTTGATCTGGCTTATCAAGGTTTTGGTCAAGGCATTGAAGAAGATGTTTACGGATTAAAGTTGTTTGTCGAAAGTCAACCAGAACTACTGATTGCTAGTTCTTATTCAAAAAACTTTGGCCTGTATAACGAACGCGTTGGCGCATTTACCTTAATTGCTGCCGATAGTGAAATTGCCGATCGCGCTTTTAGCCAAGTTAAAACCATTATTCGAGCAAATTACTCAAATCCACCTGCGCATGGTGCAAAAATCGTTTCTTATATTTTAAACAATGATGAATTAAAAGAAGAATGGATAGATGAATTAACCAATATGCGACAACGTATTCACCGTATGCGTCAATTATTTGTCAAAACCTTACAAGAAAAAGGCGCTAACCAAGATTTTAGTTTCATCGCTAAACAAAATGGTATGTTCTCATTTAGCGGTTTAAGTGAAGAACAAGTACTAAAATTGCGTAACGATTATGGCATTTATATTGTCAATTCAGGACGAATTAACGTTGCAGGCATGACGTTAGATAACATGTCAAGACTGTGTGAATCAATTGTAGAGGTTTTATAAAATTTATTTTGCTATAAAATTGGGGTGAATTAATTCAATCTTTCATAAGATAAAATTAGTATCACCTACCGATTTTTTAGCAACTGCACCATATTACTGAAAATATAGCGGCTTGATAGCACTATTTTCTGACCTTTTAAGGCATTGTATAACATCCATCCATAATTATCGTGCCATTATTCACAATATTGCTTCTTAAAATATCTTCTCCACTACAACACATAACACGATATTCCTTTTAGTTATAACAATAGACAAACTGATTATTAGACGATGATCGAATTATTATGAATAATTATTAAACAGAGTAGAGAATAATTATTGAGGGTGATTTAGTGGCATCACACGTTATAGATTTTTTGATTTTAGGTAATAATTTTGGCACGAGTGAAATGCGCGCCATTTGGTCAGAACAACATCGTTTAGAAAAACAAGTACAAGTTGAAGTCGCCCTGGCGCAAGCACAAGGTGAACTGGGTGTGATACCTCGCGAGGTTGCTGATGCAATTATTGAAAAAGCCGATGCTTCTCAACTATCTATTGAACAAATAGCCGATGAAGCCGCTAAAGCCAAACACTCCTTAATGTCAACTATCAATGCACTGCAAAAACAAGTCGGCGAAGCAGGTCAATTTATTCATTATGGCGCAACGACCCAAGATATTGTTGATACGGCGACAGTTTTACAACTAAAACAATCATTTGCAATAATTGAGCGTGATACCAAACTGATCGCGAATGAACTCAAACGGTTAGCCAAACAATATCAATATTTACCGATGGTTGGGCGTACTCATGGTATGCAAGCACTTCCAACAACGTTTGGCTTTAAGCTTGCAGTTTGGTTAGATGAGTTTGTTCGCCACTTACAACGGTTAAATGAAATTAAACAACGAGTACTGGTCGGTAATATCAGTGGCGCAATTTGTACCTATGCATCAATGGGTGAGCTAGGGCCGAAAATTGAACAGCAGGCATTAACCTTACTCGGTCTTAATACTCCGAATATTGGCTGGCAAGCCGCGCGTGATCGGTTTTCAGAATACGCATCAGTCATCGCCTTAATCAGCGGCACACTCGGTAAAATTGGTAATGAATTTTATAATTTAATGCGTACTGAAATTAATGAGGTAGAAGAGCCTTTTTCAGACGGAAAAATTGGCTCAACGACCATGCCACATAAACGCAATCCAGCAGCACTAGAAGGTCTTGCCAGCTTAACGGCGCCATTATTAAAAAGTGTGGCGCTAATTCATGAATCAATGAAAGTTGAACATGAACGTGACGCCATGAGCTGGCGAGCTGAGTGGATCGCCCTGCCTGAAATTAACCTTTATATTTCTGCACAATTACAAACAGCATTAGCTGTTTTGAAAGGTTTAAAAGTCAATGCCGAACAAATGCTCACCAATTTGTCATTACAAAATGGCTTATTACTGTCAGAGAAGGTCATGTTTGAAATCGGTAAACGGTTAGGTAAACAGACAGCACATCATTTAGTTTATCAAAATGCAATGAAGGCTTTTGAACAGCATCGCCCCTTTAAAGCGGTATTATTAGAAGATCCCAACTTGAACCAAGAATTTACCGATACTGAGCTTGAAAACTGGTTAAATCCAATTAATTACTTAGGATCAGCATCCGAAAAAGTCCAGCAAGTGATTGATTATGCGGATAAAAGCGGAGTGTTAATATGATTTTTCGCTTGATGACTTATGATGATATTCCTGCTTATCAAACGTTATTACACAATGCCTATCAGGCAGTCAGTCAATTAGGCATTCATTTTGCCGCTGCGACTGTTGACCGATTTACCATTGCCAATCACATTGAATCGAATGCGGTGTATGTTACTGAAAAAGATAGCGAATTAGTATCAACGTTGAGTATTCGCTTTCCTTGGGGTAATAATCCTGGACCTTATGGCTTACCCCATTTAGGCTGGTTTGCAACCAATCCCCAATATAAAGGTCAAGGCTATGGCAATGCATTATGGGACTGGGTAGAAAATCAAATTTTAATCAATCAATTAAAATTACCTGCGGTTACATTAGGTACTGCACAAAATCATCCTTGGTTAGCACAAATTTATATCAATAAAGGTTATCGTCCGATTGGTCAAGCTGACTTAACACCAGATCACACTACACTTTATTTTGAAAAAATACTTAATCATAAAAATTATACTCAATGGAAATCAAGGAGTAATTAACGATGAGAACAATAAAAACGATAGTATCGGCCGTATTATTTGCAAGCTTGACGTTACTAGTTGGTTGTGATGATAAAGCGACCAATCAAGCAACAGAACAAAAGGTCATTAAAGTTGGCTCGACAGGACAAAGCTATCCAAATGGCTTCAAACAAGACGGCAAGTTAATTGGTTTTGATGTGGAAGTGACACAAGCGATTGCTAACGAGTTAGGCTATCAAGTTGAATGGGTCATTGCTGAATTCGGTGGCTTAATGGGGCAGTTCGATTCAGGGCGATTAGATACCATTGCCAATGCTGTTGCAATAACGCCGGCCCGTCAAGCCAAATACGATTTTTCCAATGCTTACAGCTTTTATGGTAGCCAAATAGTTACACATAAAGATAATCAAACCATTAATACTCTTTCTGATTTTAAGGGTAAAACTATTGCTGGCGTGCTGGGTTCAAATCACATTAACAATTTGAAAAAAGCATTCCCAAATAATGAAGTCACAATTAAAACTTACGAAACAAGAGACGGCGCAATGTATGACACTGAATATCAGCGTGTTGACGGTTATGTAAATTCTAAACCAATTTTACTTGCTGAAATTAAACGAAAAAATTTACCGTTTAAATTAGTCGGTGAACCAATAACTATCGAACAAGTAGCGTTCCCATTTAGTAAAGATGAAAAAGGTAAAGCACTACGTGAAAAATTCAATCAAGCTTTAGAAAAATTACGTGCAAATGGAACATTGAAAAATCTATCAATTAAATATTTTGGCGAAGATATTACCTCATGAATTTTAACATAGACTATTTTTTAGGTGTGTTCCCGCAGATTTTACCTTATTTGCCAGTAACACTCTTTATTTCTATCGTATCGATTATTTTCGCCATTGTTTTAGGACTCGCTATCGCACTAGTAAGAAACAATAACATTGTTATTGTCGATTCGATTTTTTCGCTGTTTATTTCGCTATTTCGAGGGATCCCTTCAGTTGTTTTACTATTTATTATCTATTATGGCTTACCCCAAATTTTTCCTGCATTAAAACAGATGGGCGCAACTACAGCGGCCATTATCTGCTTTAGCCTAAAATATTCAGCGTATTTAGCCGAAATTTTTCGGGCAGGATTAACATCAGTCGATATTGGTCAAAAAGAGGCAGGACTTACATCAGGTTTAAGTATCTTTCAAGTTTATCGAGGCATAATATTGCCACAAGCTATGGTCAACGCTCTGCCAAATACTGGTAATATGTTTATCTCTTTACTTAAAGATTCATCCGTGGCTTTTTTTGTTGGTGTGCAAGAATTACTTGCCGCAGGGAAGATGTTAACGGCAAACTCTTTTCTTTATTTTGAAACCTACTTAGCGGTGGGTATTGTCTATTGGCTAACTGTTGTTGCTTATTCTTGGATACAAAAACAGTTAGAACGTAAACTCACCAAGCCCTATCATCGTTAAGGAGCAAAGGAATGATTTCTGTATCTCATTTATCTAAACGGTTTGCTGATAATGAAGTGCTAAAAGATATTAACTTGCAGGTAAAACAAGGCGAAGTTGTCGCTATTATTGGTCCTTCTGGTTCAGGAAAATCAACATTATTACGTTGTTTAAATTTACTGGAAAAACCCAATACAGGTACAATTCGTATCGGTGAGGTTGTTCTTAATTGTAATCAGTACAGCCATAAAGATGAAAGCAATTTACGTAAACAATCTTCCATGGTATTTCAACACTATAATTTATTTAAAAATAAAACAGCGTTAGAAAATATTACCTACCCACTTAGGGTGGGTAAAAAAATGAATAAAAATCAGGCTAAAGAGCTTGGCATATCACTATTAACCCATGTAGGCATGCTCGAATATGCAAATCAGTACCCAAGTACTTTATCCGGAGGTCAACAACAGCGGGTTGCCATTGCTCGAGCATTAGCGGTGAGGCCCAAAGTACTATTATTTGATGAACCTACATCAGCGCTCGATCCTGAGCGGGTACACGAAGTATTACAAGTCATGTTACAACTTGCTAAAGAAAACATTACCATGATCATTGTCACGCACGAAATGGAATTCGCCAAATATGTCGCTGATCGTATCATTTTTATGGCAAATGGTATCATTATAGAAGAAGGTGTGGCTAAATCTGTTATCGATAATCCACAACATGCCCTCACGCAACGCTTTTTGCGTCAATTAAGCGACGATATTAATTTCGAAATTTAGTGAATACCTTGTTCATTGAATAAAAGTCAGAAATCATTCTATCGCTTAAAGGGTTAAAGCGTTAACCAATGTCGTTTAACAAATTGGTCAACGCTTAGTCCTGTAGCCAATTGATAGATATCTTTCACTAAATTATCGGCTTTTTGTTCGTTCCCTACTGCTTTTTTTAATTTTAACTGCATCTCAAGCTTGGTATAGGGATTGTTTGGGGAACCTTTAGGGCTATCAATCCGCTGACAAATTGTATTTCCAGAATTAAAATGAATCTCTACCACAACATAGCGTCCAGTATAAGCGCCTGGTTGTGCGGTAACATCTATCTGACAGCTATCTTGAGTTTGATAGGTACGTTGCATTTTTTGCATCAATTTATGGATATTCTTTGGTATAGGATTTGAGGAAAATTGTTCAAAATCAAGTGGGATCCCCAATAGCGTTAACGCTAAAATATATTCAGCAGAAAATCGCCCCTGTTCCGCTAGGGTTGGTGATGAATAAATTAGCGCGGCATCACTGTTCGGTGGTGCAAAGAAAATTGTGATATGAGATATATCATGACAATTAAATTGTGGATGCTGAAACAGTAATTGTCCCGCATCAGCTATATATGCAGCTGCAGAACAGTAAGAATAAGTCTTAAACCATAATCCAGGGTTAGCGATCTTCCAACTTTTGCCCCATTGATTTAATCTAAAATTACCATTACCTTGCCCATAAACCGCTAGAAACCCTAATTTGTCATCGAGAAAATCTTTATCAGCCGATATCCCAATACTTAACCATGCAATAGACTGGATCGCCTGTTGAGCCGCTAATCCTGCATGTAAAAATTTAATCGGTGTGCCCATGAGTAAGCGCATTCCTGACGCTTGAGTTGCTGCTAACGCTAATGCTTGAGATATAAAAGGCATATCATACAAATAACAAATTGCTGCCGTTGCTGCCATTGCCCCGAGCGTAATAGTTGTATGCCAACCTTTTTCATAATGCTGTGGATTGACGCTTTTACCTAATAAAGCCATGACTTCAACACCAATAATATACGCGGTTAAAAACCGGTGTCCATTCAGATCAATCGCGTTTCGGTTGTCTAATCGAATACTGGCAAACAGTGCCGATAAAATAACAGCCGAAGGATGTCCTCGCACATCAGCATGCACATCATCATAATCTAAGCAGTGCGCTTGATAGCCATTAAATAAGGCAGCCTGGCGTGCTGTTGCCAATTTTTTTTGCCCAACCAGCCAAGATCGGGCATGCCCACCTTCATCCTCTATCCACGCCAAGAGCTTTTGTGCATCACTATCATCATGCGCTTGTAAACTACATGCAAAATAATCAATCACACCATTAATCGCACATTCAATTGTGTGAGGATCAGTAATTAGCGGTGTATTTTTTATTAAACAACTTAACTGTTTGCCTAAATTCATTCGCTGCTCATTAAAACGGTTTGATTTACTTACTCATTAAAATAACCGATAACCAGTAATAAATTAAAGATTATAAAATTATATTTTTATAACTAAAAATCATTAGATTATACAGTTGCATTGATATAGGCTTTCTTGAGTAAAATTTTATATGTTAAACTAAATCACCTTTGAGTTATCCATATCAGAAACTAGCAAGTTTTATTATGTCAATTTGTTATATTGCCTTAGGAAGTAATTTACAAGATCCCCTTGCGCAAGCAAAACAGGCTATTACAGCTTTAAAACAATTGCCCAAGACTCATGTTGTCGATGTTTCACCTTTTTACCGGAGTAAACCGCTAGGTCCTCAGGATCAAAATGATTATCTTAATGCCGTAATTAAGCTATCAACGTCCTTATCGCCCATTGAATTGTTGGATCAGTTACAATCGATTGAACAATCACAAGGGCGCGTTCGCAAAGAAAATCGTTGGGGAGCAAGAACGTTAGATCTTGATATTTTGTTATATGATGAGTTAATCATGAACACTGAACGATTAACCATTCCACATTACCATATGAAAAAAAGAGAATTTGTTCTTTATCCCTTATTTGATATCGCTCCAGACTTAGTCTTACCTGATAACGATAACTTGTATGACTTAGTCAAGAAATGCCCCGAAAATGGATTAAAAAAGTGGGATAATTGATTATTTCGATTAATAACATAGAGTTGTCACATTTTATTTCGATTTAAGCAAAAAAAAATTAAAAAAAATTTGCCAACGGCTAATTTATTGCTATAGTTTACCGCTTGCAAATAATCTGTACTTAAGGGGATTGCTGTGAAAAAGGAACAAAAAGTAAATACATCTTCTCTAAGCCTGCTTTCAATTGCGGGACTTGAGCCTTATAAAGAGGCCAAAGACGAGGAGTATATGAATCCTAAGCAATTGAAGCATTTCAAACTCATCTTAGAAGCGTGGCTTGCTCAATTACAAGGTGAAATGGGAAAAACTGTTTCACACATGCAAGATGAAGCTGCAAATTTTCCAGATCCAGCTGACCGAGCAACTCAAGAAGAAGAATTTAGCCTGGAATTACGTGCTCGTGATAGAGAACGAAAACTGATCAAGAAAATTGAGAAAACATTAAAGAAAATCGAAACCGATGATTTTGGTTATTGTGAGTCTTGTGGCGTAGAAATTGGCATTCGTCGCTTAGAGGCAAGACCTACGGCTGATTTATGCATCGATTGTAAAACACTTGCTGAACTTCGCGAAAAACAGATGGGTATGTAAACCTATTTGTTAAAACTCACTATTTAACAACTATGTCTAAGCGCTATATTGGTCGCTTTGCACCGTCACCATCCGGACCTTTACATTTTGGTTCGTTGGTGACCGCCTTAGGTAGCTATTTACAAGCAAAATCAAAGCATGGTAAGTGGCTCGTTCGAATTGAAGATATCGATCCGCCAAGAGAAGTAAAAGGTGCATCATCCTTAATATTAAAAACGTTAGACGCACTCAACTTATATTGGGATGACCACGTCCTTTATCAGTCCGCATGCAGTGAACGCTACCAAGCTGCATTAAACCAGTTACTACAAAACCAACAAGCCTACTATTGTAATTGCACAAGACAACGAATACAGTTATTGCCTAACGGATTTTATGATGGTTTTTGCCGCCAACAACACTTAACGCTAAAGGATGATCAACCATATGCGATACGTTTAAAGCAAAATCACCCTATTTTTGAGTTCACGGATAAAATTCTAGGTTTACAAAAAATTGCAGCAATAAATGCGAATGAAGATTTTATTATTCATCGCAAAGATGGTTTATTTGCTTATAATTTAGTAGTGGTACTCGATGACCATCAACAAGGCATCACCGAAATTGTCCGCGGCGCAGATTTATTGCCCGTTACCGGTAAACAAATATCACTTTATCAGCTTTTTGGTTTTAACGTTCCCAGCTACTGCCACCTGCCTTTAGTGCTGGATAATAATGGCAATAAATTATCTAAACAAAATCACGCTAAAGCCATTGAACTTAGCAATACTCAATCAATCACTGCACAAGCATTACAATTTTTAGGTCAACCTTTACCGCTTGATTGGCAAGATGCAACTCAGCAACAGCTACTTGATTGGGCAATCAGCCATTGGAATCTCGCATTAATACCGAAACAAAATAAGCCATTATCCACCAATGTAGGATAAATTCGGCGTAATACCAACTTTATGTTGGTGCAATAGATGTTTTTCAGGTTTTATCATTAGTGAGGCTAAAATTCGTGCTTTTAATTGTGCTTTTTGTTCAGAACTAGCCAGCAAATCACGCAAATCTACTGCGGCATCACCAAATAAACAATAATGCAGTTTACCGATTGAAGAGACCCTTAAGCGATTACAACTTTTACAAAAATCTTTTGAATAAGGCATAATCAAACCAATTTTACCCAAGTATTGAGGATGAAAATAAACTTTAGCCGGTCCAGATAAAGCTTGTTTAGGCTGTAACTGCCAACCTTGTTCAATGAGCTGTAATTCAATGGAGTGACCCGCTAAATGATAACGATTAAAAAGGTCTTGGCTTTCACCGGTTTCCATAAGTTCAATAAAACGTAACTCTACCGGACGCTGTTTTATCCAAGCTAAATAATCACTCAATTTATCATTCATATTTTTCATTAATACAGTATTAATTTTAACTTTTTTAATACCTACTTCTAATGATTTTTCCACCCCTTGCAATAGTTCTTTAAGTTTATCTTGACCTGTAATTAATTTAAATAAATGGGGTGAAAAACTATCAATACTAATATTAATCGAACTCAGTCCAGCTTGATGCCAATGATGCACATTTTTCAATAAACGCGAACCATTAGTTGTCACCGCCACATCGCGAACACTAGGATAAGAAGCGATCATTGATAAAATATCGATAAAATCTCGACGTAAGGTCGGCTCTCCACCAGTTAAACGAATTTTATGCACACCAAGTTCAGTAAAGGTCGATACAATATTATCGATCTCATTGAGCGTTAAGAAGTGATGATCTTTATTCGGGCGATAACCATTGGGTAAACAGTATTGACACTGAAAATTACACAGTTCGGTAATCGACAAGCGTAGATACTGAAATCGACGCTGATAATTATCCATTAATTGCATATATAACAAACACCTTATCCAAATCGGGAAGCATAGCCATTTCTGCGCTATACCGCGGCTAAGTTACCATATGAAACAAAAAATTCACTTAGGTAAAATAGCTTCAGAGTTTGTTTTAGTCTAGCATAGACTCGATTTTTTGACTATGAACAATTAATCAATATCAACATAATAAATAACAATTTAGTACTCAAATTATTGATTCGTGCTAGTCATTGCCATTTTAGGTATTGATAACTGTAATGTAATTTGGAATAGATGGAGCATGACGATAAAGATAAACCCACCGCATATCATCTTTATGAAGTTTTAGGTAGTGCTTAACTAATTTATCAATTTCAGTATCGTCAGCTGATTGTTGATTTTTATATTGATCAATAAATTCTTGCACAATATCTTCACCCTCGGTTAAAGGACCTTGATATGCTACCAAATAATCTTGACTTAACTGCTCTAATTTATTAAAGAAAAGATAATGCTCTTTTTCGATATCAAACTGTTTAGGATTGTTATAACCTAAAGTGGTAAAAATCCTGTCTGCTATAGCAGACCCTGCATTTATTTCCTTTTTTAAGCCATAAAATATTTTTAAAGGAATAAGTAACATTGCACCAAAAAAAACGAGTAACAACGGCACCCATGAACTTTTTAAATAGGCTTGTATCACGCCAAAAATGCCGCTTAAAATAGCTATTAGTCCAATTACCTTTACAATTAGCGGTGTATGAATGCTAGGTTCATTAAGTTTCGCTTCTGTTCCCTCTGTGGCATAAGGATGTAACCATAGTAGATGATCAATGGGGCGACGTAGCGCATAGGCAAAATAAGTCCCACCTGCAATTTGATCAACGACAACTTCAACATAGTCACCTTCAGCAAAAGCTACTCGACAACATACCCCTTCAATTATATTATCGCCTAATTTAAAACGAAAATATTGTTCAATATCGGAGGTCGGACAATCTAATTCATTCCTTGTAGCGTACATAGCTAATCGTTTATTTGCCGTAAAAACTAAGCTTAAATGTCCAATCATGTATAGATTAAGGTCAGAACAACCAGCTAATTTCCGAGCATGAGTAAAACTCTCTACTGTATCGTATACCTCAAGATTGGTTATATGACCGGTGATTATTTGAAAACATTCACTATTTGTTGTTAAACTCGATTGCATATCAGTGCCTTTTTTATCTAATTTATCCATGGTTATTAATCAATAATTTTAAGCCAATTGGGTAATATCGGTGTTGTGCAATAGTAATTGTATCCACCTTTGAACTGTTGTAATTTTTTAAACTGAGGTGTTTGTGGATCATTAAATAGTTCAGAAGCACCAGCACGATGTAATTTTTTAAAGCGTTCTGTTTCTTTATTAACACTATGCTTCCAAGCCTCAGAATAACCAAAACAGGTTAAAATCTGATTACAAAAAAATGTGTATCCGCCACCGGCAGCATAAAAAAAGAAAACTGTTGAAATAATCAAACCATAAAAACTAAATTTGAAAACATTAAGATAATAATCTAATGATTCACCACAAAAAATGCCGATGATTGAGACCATAATGCAGATTATAACAACAAAAAATGTCAACAAAATAAAGTTTACTTTCACGCATTCAAATGCAGTTTCCTCCATAAAACTAGGAAAAATTAACGCATGCTGCTCGGGAATTCGAACTGCATAACATTCATAAACATCATCATCCCGCGTTGGTTTTACAAGCATTTCAACATAATCACCATCATTAAAACCGACTTGTTTAAGTCGCCCTTCAACTTGATGACTGCCAACATAACAATTAAAGTATTTTCCTTTTAAAAACGGACGCCAATTAAATAAATAGCAAAAAAAGGCGAATATAGATGAAGCGAGTATCAATCCTTTTTCATCAATTTCTCCCTTTCTCAATTTACTGACAGTGCCTTTAAGTAAACAAAAATCTTTTTTCATAATTGTCACATTTCCTTATGACTTAATCTATGTAATTGATAATTTAATCATCATATTATAAAAATCTAATTTATATCAATATTACTTATACCTTTTAGGATATATCAATTTATTAGAATATTATATTATTCTTAACTTTACTTATTAAAAGTTCTGGTTGAATATATAATGATTTTTTGTCGATAAAACCGTCAAATGGAGGTGGTAATGATTACCCATATTAGCCCGTTAGGATCAATGGATTTGCTTGCGCAAGCTGAAGTTGATATGTTAAAAAAATCTGCTAATAGTGAGCTTTATCAATTATTTAGAAATTGTTCTTTAGCGACCCTTAATGCGGGTAGTAAAACCGATAGTACCAAAGAGTTATTAGATAGATTTAAATCGTTCGAAATTAATGTAATTAGTAAAGAACGCGGGGTGAAATTAGAGTTGATTGATGCGCCCGAAAGTGCTTTTGTCGATAAACGAATGATTCGCTCTATTCAAGCCAATCTTTTTGCTGTACTGCGCGATATTCTCTTTTTAAATAGCCAAATCAGTGCCGTTAAACAATTAGTGTCTAATGTTAAATTGGATAGAGATCACTCATTTTATATCACCAATCTGGTTTTCTCTATTTTACGTAATGCTAACGCATTACATGTCGGCGAAGAGCCCAATTTGGTTGTTTGTTGGGGGGGCCATTCAATTAACGAAAGTGAATATTACTATGCCAGACAAGTAGGAATGCAACTTGGCTTGCGTGAACTTAATATTTGCACTGGCTGTGGACCAGGCATTATGGAAGCGCCAATGAAAGGGGCTGCTGTTGGCCATGCTCAACAACGTTATAAAGATAGCCGTTTTATCGGCCTAACCGAACCATCAATTATCGCGGCAGAACCACCAAATGCGTTAGTTAACGAACTCATTATTATGCCGGATATCGAAAAACGACTCGAAGCCTTTGTACGTATTGCTCATGGTATTATTATTTTTCCAGGTGGGCCTGGCACTGCCGAAGAATTGCTTTATATTTTAGGTATTATGCTCAATCCAGAGAATAAACATCAAGCACTCCCTCTTATTTTAACCGGTCCCAAAGAGTGCGAAGACTACTTTGCTGCGATTGATAGTTTTATTCGCAATACCTTAGGTGATGAAGCAACTAAACTTTATCAAATTGTCATTGATTCGCCAGAACAAGTTGCTCGTATAATGAAAGAAGGGGTAAAACAAGTGAAAGCTTCGCGTTTAGCTACTGGCGATGCTTACGGCTTTAACTGGCTATTAAAAATAGATGAATCGCTACAACACCCATTTGAGCCAATACACGAAAACATGGCTTCGCTCAATTTACATAAAGATCAGCCAGTTGAATTATTAGCTGCTGATTTGCGCCGAGCGTTTTCTGGTATTGTTGCAGGTAATGTAAAAGAGTTTGGTATGAAACAGATTGCCGAGCATGGTCCCTATAAATTGCAAGGCGATAAAGAGATCATGACACAACTTGATAATTTACTGCGTAGTTTTGTTAAACAAGACCGCATGAAGTTACCTGGTGGTACTGCTTATAAACCTTGTTACGAAATCTGTTATTAACTGAGCCAATAAAATAAAAAAACATAATTTGTAGGTCACTTTAACATTTAAAAAGAGTAATCATCACATCTAGGGATTAGTTGTTAGTGTTAAAGTGACTGATAAATTAGTTCAATAATGACTTTATTTGTAATCAACAAATCTACCAACAACTCTGGATTGTTATCTAATTAAGATGTCGGTAGACCGTTGTTTTAATTAACCTAACGGTCAAAAATCATTTAAAATATCTAACGCTTCTGAGACTTTTTTGACGCCAAAAACTTGCATATTTTCAGGCTTCTTTTTAGGCATATTGGCAAAAGGTACAATCGCTTTTTTAAAACCATGTTTTGCAGCTTCAGCAATTCGTTCTTGTCCACTCGGTACTGGGCGTATTTCGCCGCCTAAGCCAATCTCGCCAAAAATCACCACATCTTGTGGTAATGGGCGATTACGAAAACTCGATACCAATGCAGCAATTAATGCTAAATCGGCACTAGTTTCGGTCACTTTTACCCCGCCAACAACGTTAACAAAAATATCCTGATCAGCCATTTGTAAACCACCATGGCGATGCAAAACCGCGAGTAAAAGTGCCAGCCGATTTTGATCAAGCCCGACAGTCACTCGCCTTGGATTGCCATATACAGAATGATCAACTAACGCTTGAATTTCAACCAGTAATGGACGAGTACCTTCCCATAACACCATTACCGAACTGCCCGATAACATCTCTTCACCACGACTTAAAAAGATTGCAGATGGATTACTGACTTCTTTCAATCCTTGTTCAGTCATAGCAAACACACCTAACTCATTGACTGCGCCAAAACGATTTTTATGGCTACGTAAAGTTCGAAATCGAGAGTCAGCATCACCATCAAGTAAAATTGAGCAATCAATACAGTGTTCAAGTACTTTAGGGCCAGCTAGTGAGCCATCTTTAGTCACATGGCCAACCATAATAATGGCTATGCCTTTGGTTTTCGCAAAACGCGTTAAATAAGCTGCAGTTTCACGAACTTGAGCCACACTACCTGGCGAAGATTGAATATCAGCAAGATGCATAACTTGAATTGAGTCAATAACCATTAACTTTGGCTGTGACTGCTCAGCAAGTAAACAGATCTGCTCAATACTGGTTTCAGACAACATATTAATATTATCTGTCGGTAAACCTAAACGATGTGCACGCATCGCTACTTGTTGTAATGATTCCTCACCAGTAACATAAAGCGTATTCATTTGTGCTGACAGTTTACTCATGGTTTGCAGTAGCAAAGTACTTTTACCGGCACCGGGGTTACCACCAATTAAGATAGCACTACCTGGTACTACACCACCACCAAGTACACGGTCAAATTCAGAAAATCCAGTTGAAAATCTGGGTAAGGCTTCCAGACTAATTTCAGATAATTTTTGGATTTTAGTTTGCCCTGCACCACCGGCATAGCCGGTTAATCGGTCATTGCGTGATGAACTACTAGCTAACCTAACTTCAGTAATAGTATTCCATGCATGACAAGCGCTACATTGACCTTGCCAACGAGGATAGTCAGCACCACAATCATTACAGACATAAGCACGCTTTACTGTTTTTGCCAAACTCTTCTCCTAACCTTCACTTAATAAACTGGTTGATAAAATACACCACAATCCGGTTAAATCCGCATAATTAATGCTAATCCGTGCTTTTTCCACCACTTTGGGTTTACCATGATAAGCTACACCAAGACCCGCTATACGAAGCATCATTAGATCATTAGCACCATCACCGATAGCAACAGTTTGCTCTATTGGAATATCTAGTGATGTCGCTAAATGCTGTAAGGTTCTGGCTTTGTATTTTGCATCAACAATCGGCCCGATAACCTTACCCGTTAATTTACCGTTTTTAATTTCTAACTCATTGGCATAAGCATCAACTAACTTTAACTTTTGTTTTAGATGATCAGCAAAATAGGTAAAGCCGCCTGAAGCGATTGCAACATGCCAATTTTTTTTATGTAATTCTCTCACTAAATAAGATAAGCCTGGCGTAAGAGGTAACGTGTCTTTCACCTGTTGCAAAATAGTTTGCTGGGCACCTTTAAGTGTTGCTACTCTTTTACGTAAACTTGTAGCAAAGTCAAGTTCGCCACGCATGGCTTGTTCCGTCACAGCAGCCACTTGTTCACCAACCCCCTGTAATTTAGCCAGCTCATCAATGCATTCAATACCAATTGCGGTCGAATCCATATCCATAACAAGTAGTCCCGGTGAATGTAATGATGGCAAATTATCAATGGGCGCAACATCAATATTTAAAGCCAATGAAATGGACTTAGCCTTTTTAGGCATAACTCCCGCAATTCTAACGATCTGATATGTTTTAATTTTCCACGATGACACAATTACCATGGGCATAGCAAGTTGGTTTTGGAATTTTGATAAAACAGTTTTATTTAATTTTTTGCCATAAATAATCCAACCTGTTTTACCCGCATTATAGTCAAGGGGTACCACTTCGCATCCATTCAAAGATAGCGGTAAACCTTGCCAAGATTGAATATTTTCAGGTAAATCATTGTAGGTAAGTGTGTAAGCCATATCAGAAAATCTTTATAACGTGAAACGAAGCCAGAATTTATCATATCTAAAAAAGATTGTCCAAATGGGTAAGGTGTTTTATATTCAGTATCTAAACATAAATTAAATTCGTCAAAGTGTCTTTACCTTTTTAAGTTTGATAATTGTATTTGGTTGAATTTCAATTTATCAAAACCATTTTAATACTTACCCATATCATTATAGGATGTCATAGCGTTAATGCCCACAAGCAAAGTTGTTCTAATGCAGGACGTATCCGTTCACCCTGTGGGGTCAATCTATATAACACTTTTAATGGCGGTTTATCCCCAAAAACAGTGCGAGTAATTAAGCCATCCTCTTCAAGCTTTTTAAGTTGAAGACTTAATGTCATATCGGTAATTTCTGGGATGATGGTTTTTAATTCACTAAAGCGTTTTTCGCCAGAAAGTAAATAATGAAGTATCACCCCTTTCCATTTTCCACCAACTAAATCCATCGCTAAACTGATAGGGCAATAATACGTTTTATTGTTATAAGTTTTTACAGTGCTTTGCTTGTCTAATTCCATTTAACTACCTAACGCTTTAAGTTTATAACTATCTAATTTGATAGATATTGCCATAAACCTATTAAGGCATAAACTAATAATAGTCACTCATATTTTTATAGTATAAATCCAAAAGGAATCATCATGGCATTAATTATTTTAGGTCATCCCAATATTGAACAATCTATTGCAAACAAAACCATTATAGAATCATTGCAAAAACAGATTACGGATTTAGAAATTCGTAATATTCACCAACTTTATCCAGATTACAAAATCAATGTACAAGAGGAACAAGCCGCTTTACTGAGGCATGATCTTATCGTTTTACAATACCCTATGTATTGGTTTAACATGCCAGCAATACTTAAAATATGGTTTGATCAGGTATTAACCTACCAATTTGCTTATGGCTCGCAAGGCGATAAATTAAAAGGTAAAAAGTTATTACCAAGTTTAACAATTGGGCAAGCTGAGCAAAATTTTCAAGAATATAGCGCCGATTTAATCAAAAATTTACTTGAATCGGTTAAGGTTTCAGCACGCTACACACAAATGGAATATCTTCCACCGGCATTACTCTATGGTGTTTCTCCAATTATGAAAGGTGAAAGTGAAATAAAAGCAAATGCCTTAGAACATTCAAAACAGTTAGCTCAAAGAATAAAAAAATACAGCTAATCGGTAAAGGATGATATGTATTAATAATATATATCATCCTATGTGATGCGTTAATCTGTTTGATTTAATTAATACTACAAAAACTATCAATCCCAGCTTGATTAATACAAATAGTTTAACCTTGCCTTGTTATTTAGCTCAAAATTCTTTTACTCAGGTATTTTTACTAAAAAAATCCCAATAGAAATAACGATCACAATTTGCTATATCTATAAGTAAAAAATCCTTTTTAAAAATAGAAAAAACAATCATCTACCATCACCTTGCTAAACGGTTAACATCTGTTAAAATTAACGTTTAGTACAATTAACACTTTGATCTCGTCGTTATTATTAAATGGTGAGTTGAGTTTAATTGTTTTAAATGATGCAAAATTTACATACGAATAATATCAATATGATAACATCAAACCAACCTAGAAAACGCTTACCTTCGATTCTCGTATTCATAGCGATCTATCTTATCTGTCAAGCAGTGGTTTTTTTGTCAAAACCAATATTTCGTTTGCTAGAAAAGCTTGCTTACGTGATTGATGATTTTCTTAATTATACGGGTATTGCTTTAGCTGACGGTGAATTTGATCCCGCTGGGTTGTGGGTAATTTTGGGTGTGCCATTTTTGTGTACGATTGTAATTTTTTATCTTCTCAAAAAATTAACCAATAAGATAAAGCCTTTCTCGTCAATAAAATAGGAAATAAATCACTATGCTCAGTTGAGCATAATAAGTCATAAAAAGCTTTATTTCTTATCATAAACTCTAAAGACCCTATCTATGAGCAAAAAACAGCGCTCACCTTTAAGCGTTAAATTTTCTGCAATACCGCGTAGAAGAAGCCGTCACCGCCATGCTCACTTGGTAGTAGTTGTTTAATTTCACCTTGTAATTGGGCATCACGATATTCATTAAGAAAACGCGTGATCTGTGCACTGTTTTCATCTGGTAAGATTGAACAAGTAGCATAGACTAAGGTTCCCCCTATTTTCAAATAGGGCCAAATTTGAGTTAAAATAGCGTACTGTAACGCAACTAATTGAGCAATATCGCTATCACGACGTAACCACTTGATATCAGGATGTCGCCGAATCACCCCTGTTGCCGAACAAGGTGCATCAAGCAAAATGCGATCAAAAATTCGTCCTTTACACCATTTTTCAGGGGTTAAACCATCACCTACTTTGACTTCGGCGTGCTGTTTTAAACGTTGCAAATTTTGTTCAATACGTTTTGCTCGATTAGCATCAACATCAACAGCCAATAGGTGGGCTTGTGGCGCTATTTCTAAAATATGCGTAGTTTTACCGCCTGGTGCTGCGCACATATCTAATATCTGTTCACCATTTTGAGGTGCCAATAAGTAAGCGGCATATTGGGCAGATAAATCCTGTACCGTTACCGCACCGTCTTCAAAAGAAGGTAATTTGTTCACGTTAACCGGTGTAATTATCTGTAATGCACTTGGCATTGATGGATAAACTTGTGATTCAATGTTTATGTCAGCTAATCGTTGCTGGTAATCAGCTACACAATAGTGATTTTGATTAACACGCAACCACATAGGTGGTTTTTGATTATTAGCAGCAATAATTGCTTGCCATTTATCAGGATAAGCTTGCTTAAGGCGATTAACTAACCAACTTGGGTGTAATGTTCGGCTTGTTTGCTCTTTGCTGCTTTGACTAAAAGTTTGTTGTAACGAGGCTTGTTGGCGTAAAAATTCACGTAATACACCATTAATCAAACCCTTTAGTGACGATTTTTTTAAAACATTAACCGCATTGACCGTTTCACCAACTGCGGCATGTTCAGGAATACGGGTATAAAGAATCTGGTAAATCCCGACAAATAATAGATAATGCAAAACGCTATTTTTGCCAGTCATGACTTTAGCCATGAGATGATGAATATAAAAATTGAGCTCAGGTAATACTCGCATTACCCCAAAACAAATCTCTTGAACTAAACTACGATCTTTATCAGCTATTTTATCATGTTCAGCAGTTAACGCTGTATTGAGTGATTGCCCACCTTCCAATACATTAAAAATGACCTGTGCACAAACTGCACGAATGTTAGGGTATAATTTTTTATTCATACAAGAGAATAACCTTGCTCAATTAGAGAGCGACTTATTATAAAATTAATGAACCCACCCAACCCGCAATAAATAAGGGGATATTAAAATGGGTGAAAGTTGGAATAACACTATCACGAATATGGTCGTGCTGCCCGTCACTATTAAGCCCAGCTGAGGTTGCTAAGATAGTATCAGATGGAGGAGAACCAGCATCGCCAATAGCGCCTGATGCACCAATTAAACAGACTGTTGCAATCGGTGAAAAACCAAGTTGAACACAAAGTGGTACATAGATAGCAGCAATAATTGGCACAGTTGAGAATGAAGAGCCAATACCTAATGTAATCACTAATCCGACTAACATCATCATAAATGAGGCTATCACTTTGTTGCCAGCAAATAAAGCTGCACTATTAATAACTAAAGGCTCAATTTCGTGAGTTTGTTTTAAAACTTCGGCAAAACCTTGTGCAGAAATCATCACAAAACCAATCATTGCCATCATTTTTATACCATCAGTAAAAACACCGTCGGCTTCGCCCCATTTAATTGTGCCTGATACAATAAAACAAATAAAACCAATTAAGGCGCCTAGAATCATTGAGCCAGTATAAAGTTGGATACTAAACGATAGCACTATTGCTAAAAGTGAAACAAAAAGTGAACGCTTATTCAGATTATTTAACGCGGATAAATTGGTCTCTTGGCGAATAATTTTATATTCACGAGGTTTTCGGTAACTGACAAAAATCGCCCATAATAAACCGATAAACATACCTAGAGCAGGTATTGCCATAGCATGCATGACGTTGACATGGCTCACATCCATACCTGATGAGATAATATTTTTTAATAAAATCTGATTTAAAAAAATGTTGCCAAAACCTACGGGTAAAAACATATAAGGTGTGATAAGACCAAATGTCATAATACAAGCAATCATTCGTCTATCTAATTGCAAACGTGACATAACATATAAAAGCGGTGGAATTAAAAGTGGTATAAAGGCAATATGAATAGGAATAACATTTTGTGAGGAAATACTCACTAATGCAATAATAATGATTAATAACCATTTAATTCGGGTTTTCGCGCTGCTTGATGTCAGCTGCTCAATAGCTTTATCGGCCAATAACTCTGGTAAGCCTGATTTTGATATTGCAACCGCAAAGGCACCAAGCATGGCATAAGATAGGGCAATATTAGCACCATTACTAATACCGGTATTAAAGGCATCAATGGTTTCTTTTAATGATAAATGACTAAATAGCCCACCTATAAATGCCCCAATAATTAAACTAATTACGACATGAACACGGCAGAGCGATAAAATTAACATGCAAACTACCGCGACAACAACTGCATTTATGGACGAAAACAAATCAAGCACTATATTCATAAAAAGATTTTCGGTTAATCAGGAAAGCTTAGCATTTTAGGTGATCGATACTGAAAGTGCAATTGATAGTGTACACTCACTAATTAGCAGATTTAACAGTAGCAATGTAGATTTGCGCTTAGTTTTAACGATTTATGATAGGCTTAACTTAAAAAGACTAGCTTAATTAATCAACGATTTTTTTCAATTTGGTTAATTTAACTCTTTGATTTTAAGCATCAGTTATCAAACTTATACAATTATTGATAACATTCGACACGTTACAGAATCGACTATAAATGATTGTTGAGATTCGACAATAATGGCTAAGCGATAAAATAATCGGTATAAGCTCAGCGCAATAATTTCATAAAATTTATCATTTATATAAATTAACTTTTCAATATAAAGTACAATACATTAAATTGGTTATTAGCGCACAATAAGATACCGATTATTCAATGTGTTATAAAATAACTTTCTTATCATTGTCACTCAATCCAGTTATAATGGTGTTTAATGCAGTTTTAATTGTACAAGATAAAAACCTAGGTAATAGAATTGATTACTTACTCTATTTAAAAATTAAGTTCTGCGATCTACAAAAGTTTGTTATGGAGTGTTGCTAATGAGAAGTAATATAGACGGTCATTTTTTACTGATTGGTTTAATGGCATATCCTATTCGTCACAGCTTATCCCCTCAAATGCAAAATACCATTTATTCTAAATTGGATATTCCTTATGTCTATTTAGCTTTTGAAGTCGATCAAGAAAAGCTAGCCGATGCTATAAAAGGGCTTCGTGCACTAGGATTACGTGGTAGCGCTGTATCTATGCCAAATAAACAATTGGTTTGTAACTATTTGGATAAGTTGACTCCTGCTGTTGAAATGAGTGGCGCTTGTAATACTATTTCTAATGATAATGGTGTATTGACCGGTTATAACACAGATGGTATTGGTTATATGCGCATGCTCAAAGAAGCTGGGGTTGATGTTATTGGCAAAAAAATGACAATACTTGGAGCAGGTGGTGCAGCAACAGCAATTGTGGTTCAAGCAGCGCTCGACGGAGTAAATGAGATTGCTATCTTCAATCAAAAAGATGATTGCTATGCTAAAATTGAAACTGTTGCTAAAAAATTGAATGAAAACACCAAGTGTAAAGTTCAGGTTTTTGATCTTGCCAATGAAACGCAATTACGTAAAGCAATAGCTGATAGTGCCGTACTATGTAATGCGACTGGGGTTGGCATGAAACCACTAGAAGGACAGAGTTTAATAACCGACCCTACTCTACTAAGGCCTGAGCTTGTCGTCACTGATTGTATTTATAGCCCTCGCAAAACCAAATTATTAGAAATTGCTGAAAAACAAGGTTGTAAAACCTTAAATGGTATTGGCATGATGTTATGGCAGGGTGCTGCTCAAATAAAAATTTGGACGGGTGAAGATGCCCCCATTGAGTATGTAAAAGAGAAAATGGGATTTAATGATTAATAGATAGCAAGATTTTTTTTGGATTGAATTACTAGCTAATTATAACGATTTAAATGACTAAAAAAAGATAGTATCAATTTATTGAGCTTCAAATTGCTATCTGACTTAATATCAAAGAAAAGCGATACATTATTACTTTCTATTAATAAAAATTTATTGCTAATAGGATATGACATGAAAACAATTACTATAAAAAATATAGAGATAGGTAAAGGTGCCCCTAAAATCATTGTGCCACTAGTTGGTAAAACTGAAGAAGAACTGCTTGAAGAAATTACCTATCTACAAGATATCGATTTTGATGTTTTAGAATGGCGTGCCGATCATTATTGTCACGTTGATAATCTCGACTCGGTAAAGGCCATGGCAAAAAAAATGGCTGATTTATTACCAAATAAACCGATTTTATTTACCTTTCGAACTGCAAATGAAGGGGGGGTAAAACCTTGGCCGTTAAGCGCTTATGTTGAGTTAAATAAAACGATGGCATCAAGCGGTTTAGTTGATTTAATTGACGTTGAGGTGTTTATTGGTGATAGCTATGTTAAAGAAATTATCGATGTTGCCCATAAAAATAATGTCTTTGTTGTGGCTTCAAATCACGATTTTGAAAAAACACCGACTAAAAGCGGTATTATTTATCGATTACGTAAAATGCAAGATTTAGGTGCAGATATCCCTAAAATTGCGGTTATGCCCAAAAAGACTGAAGATGTATTAACACTTCTTGCCGCCACCACCGAAATGAATGAAATGTATGCCACTAAACCAATTATCACTATGTCAATGGCTGGTCTTGGCGCAATTAGTCGAATAGCTGGCACAATATTTGGTTCAGCAATGACATTTGGTGCGGCTAAAAATGCATCAGCCCCCGGACAGCTTGATGTTAAACAATTGCGTTATATCTTAGATGTGTTATATCGCTGTAAACAATAGCTCCATTATGCAATAAAATGTAAGATTCATTCCTATGAATAGCAGACACTTAGACTACCTAGCTTCATAAAGATAGGGGCAAATTTTACATTGTTTTTAATAAGTAATAACAAAAAATCAATTTATTCGTAGTGTCATGATTAATAAATATTTATAATACTGGATAATATCGTTATAACTTATCTTTTAAGTTATTAAAATAATACGGTCTAAAGATTGTGCAAATTAACTAACGATAAAATGCTAACAAGTATATACTCAATACATTGCTCTTTTCTGGTGTTAAAGATGCATTATTTAGCTTTACCAACAACATACTTATTTTAAGTTTGGTTGATAAGTTAAAAATTAAAGAGATTAAAGTATATCAATAACACAAAAGTATGAGGTTTATTTTTTTATGTTCTCTTGGTGGACAAAAGCTTATTTTTTTCTTATCCAGATCCTAGTGAAACTTTTTGTCAAAAGTAAACCGATTCCAACAGATCCAATTACAGAACTAGGTTTAGATACGCACCGACCTGTTTTATATGTACTACCGTATAATTCACAAATCGACTTAATGGTAGTTCGCTCCCTATGCTTACAATATAAGCTACCCGACCCTTTAGATAGTATAGAGGTTAATGGTAAAACTGTACCAGCCTACATTTATATCGACAAAGGTCCTGGTATTTTTGCATCCAATCGCCAACAAAATAAAACCATCGAAATTTTAAAAGATTATATTTCGGCTCATCAACAAAATCCTAATCTTGATATACAAATGTTGCCCGTTTCGGTTATGTTTGGGCGCCGACCAGACAAAGAAGGCAAAAAAATGCCTTCACTACAAGTATTAGGTGCAACCTATAAATTGTTTAAGATTATCGTTTCTGGGCGTGATTGTTATACTCGTTTTTCTAAAACAGTTTCACTTAAGACTATTGAATTTGATGAAAAACAGGATATTTCTGTTTTAGCACATAAGCTAGCTCGGGTAGCACGTATTCATTTTGCAAAACTACGAATGGCATCAGTTGGTCCCAAATTACCCGTTCGGCAACAGATGCTAAATAAGTTACTAAATAGTCCAAGACTGGCCGATGCGATACAAGAAGAAGCAAAAAGTAAAAATATTAGCTTAGATAAAGCTAAAAAAAATGCATTAGCCAATTTAAACGAAATTGCCGCTAATTTTTCTTATCGTATGCTCAGAGTAACAGACTTTGTTCTTACTTGGGCCTGGCATAAACTTTACCAAGGACTGAAAGTCACCAATGCAGATCCTGTGCGTGAACTGGCACAAAATGGGCATGAGATTGTTTATGCGCCTTGTCATCGTAGTCATATGGATTATTTATTACTCTCCTACGTACTTTACCGACAAGGATTAGTCCCGCCTCACATAGCAGCGGGTATAAACCTGAATTTCTGGCCTGCAGGTCCAATATTTAGACGACTTGGCGCTTTTTTTATTCGTCGCTCATTTAGAGGAAATAAGTTATATACAGCAGTGTTTAGAGAATACTTAGCCGAACTGTTTATCCGTGGTTACGCTGTTGAATATTTTATTGAAGGTGGACGCTCACGTACAGGTAGATTACTTGATCCTAAAACAGGCATGTTAATGATGACAGTACAAACATTGTTACGTGGTGATGCAAGACCAATTACGGTTGTACCTGTGTATATAGGTTATGAACATGTTTTAGAAGTCGCAACTTACGCCAATGAACTACGCGGCGCACAAAAAGAAAAAGAAAGCTTATGGCATACACTTAAAGCTTTCTTAAAATTGAAAAAGTTAGGTTTTGGCTATGTCAACTTTGGTCACCCTATTTTGCTTAATCAATTTTTAAACCAACAGATACCTGAGTGGCGTGACGCAATCGAGCCAACAGGCACAGTTCGCCCTAACTGGTTAACGCCTACAACCAATTTACTCGCCAAGCAAATTATGGAACGGATTAATGCGTCAGCAGCAATTAATGCGATGAATTTATGTTGTTCAATACTATTGGCCGCAGATCAACGAGCGTTAACTAAAGTCAGACTACTTGAACACATCGACTATCTTCTAAAATTGTTAAAGAAAATCCCTTATTCCGATTTGATAACCATTCCCGATCAAACGCCAGAAGAGCTGTTTGAACACGCTAAAGAAATGGGAAAATTTGTGATTACAACAGATGAAGTGGGTGAAATGGTTGGCTTAACAACAGAGCAAGCCGTGCTAATGACGTATTATCGTAATAACATCCAGCATTTGCTAATCATCCCAGCGTTAGTTGCCAGAATTTTAATAAAGCATAATCGGATTTCTTCAGAAGAAGTGATTAATCAAATCAAATTATTATTCCCGTTAATCAAATCAGAGCTATTTCTTTATCATAATGATGAACAACTTACTCAATATGTGAATAAAATCATTGAAACTTACGCTGAGTTAAATTTAATTAGTTATTCACCTGATAAATTAACCTTAAATTATTTAAAAATGTCAGCATTACAATTACTTGCTTCATCCTCAAAAGATACTTTGCAGCGCTATATGATTGCGTTTTCTTTGTTACAAAAAGATCCGTCTATTAGTCGTGCTACTTTAGAAAAAGAAGGGCGGCTTATTGCCGAAAGATTATCGGTTTTACATGGTATTAATGCCCCAGAATTTTTTGATAAAGGCGTATTTGCTACATTAGTCAGCTCACTACGTGAACAAGGTTATTTAGATGATCAAGGTGGTGCTAATTTAGCTAAAATTGCCACTATGCATGAAACGCTTAAACCTTTGATTACGGCAAGAGTGATGCAAACTATAGATGAGATAAATCCTTTAGTAGCTCAATAAAATAGTCAATAAGTTTCAGAAAATCAATGATTACGATTAAGTAAAAATAAAGATTTATATCGAATACTTTTCTGAAGCTTATTTCAAAAAATAATTTTTTTATATCTTTTTTACTAAGCTTAAAACCTTTATTTTTGTCTTTTTTGACCTATGTCAAACTTTGTCAGTTCATTTCCGTTTTTTCCTTTATTTCTATTAAATAAACGATTATTATTAGTATAAATAGGGATGTTTATAGCCTCAAACATAATAAATCAAATAATGTAATGTCAGCTTTTTTAAGGAGTTCATATGCTATTGAACCGTAGACAGTTCTTTAAGATCTGTGCTGGTGGTATGGCAGGAACAACGGTAGCTACACTCGGATTAGCGCCAACTGTAGCACTCGCACAAACTCGCCAATATAAATTAATCAAATCAAAAGAAACGCGTAATAATTGTACCTACTGTTCGGTTGGATGTGGAATGTTACTCTACAGCCGTGGAGATGGCGCCAAAAATGCCGAATCGTCTATTTTTCATATCGAAGGCGATCCTGACCATCCTGTTAGTCGTGGTTCACTGTGCCCAAAAGGTGCCGGTGTCCTTGATTATATTAAAAGTGAGCAACGGGTTAAATATCCGGAATATCGCGCACCGGGCTCAGATAAATGGCAACGTATTAGTTGGGATGAAGCCATTGATCGCATTGCGCGTTTGATGAAAGCTGACCGAGATAAAAATTTTATCGAAAAAAATGAGAAAGGTACAACGGTTAATCGCTGGACAACTACCGGTTGGCTTGTCACATCGGCAGCAAGCAATGAAACGGGTTGGTTAGCTTTTAAAGTGGCGCGTGCGTTAGGCATGTTAAGCCTTGAAACCCAAGCAAGGGTTTGTCATGGTCCTTCTGTATCAAGCCTAGCGGCCACTTTTGGACGCGGCGCAATGACAAATAACTGGAATGATATCAAAAACGCAAATGTCGTTATTGTCATGGGGGGAAATGCAGCTGAAGCCCATCCAGTTGGATTTAAATGGGCTATTGAAGCCAAAATTACTAACGGAGCAGAACTGATCGCCATCGATCCGCGTTTTCATCGAACGGCTTCTGTTGCTGACCATTATGTCCCAATTCGTTCAGGAACAGATATCACATTTTTACTGGGTGTGATTAATTATTTAATTACCCATAACGAAGTCAACTTTGAATATTTGGTAACCCACAGTAATGCAAGTTTACTCGTACGCGATGATTTCAATTTTGATACCAATACCGGTTTATTTAGTGGTTATGATTCATCTAACCGCCAATACGATCAAACAACATGGGCCTATCAAAAAGATGAAAATGGTTATGCCCTCAGGGATAAAACACTGAGTCATCCTCGTTGTGTTTGGAACCTATTAAAACAACATGTTAGTCGTTATACACCTGAAATGGTCAATAAAGTAACCGGCAGTCCTATTGACAATTTTTTACATGTTTGCCGATCTTTAGCCAGTACTAAAACTAATGATAGAGCTGCGACGTTCTTATATGCTTTAGGGTGGACTCAGCATACTTATGGTTCACAAATTATCCGCACTGCAGCTATGATACAACTTATTTTAGGTAATATTGGTGTAATGGGCGGCGGAATTAACGCCTTACGTGGTCACTCCAATATTCAAGGTTTAACTGATGTCGGTTTATTATCTAACCGTTTACCTGCTTATCTTGATTTACCAAAAGAATCACAAATCACGCTCGCACAATATTTAGAAGAAAAAACACCCAAACCGCTTGGTCCGAGCGAAGTTAACTTTTGGGGCAATTATCCAAAATTCTTTGTCAGTTTTATGAAGTCAATGTACGGCGATAAATCAACAAAAGAGAACGATTGGGGTTTTGATTGGTTGCCTAAGTGGGACAAAACGTATGATGTTTTAAGATTTAGTAAGATGATGCGTGATAAACAAGCTAATGGCTTTATTTGTCAAGGGTTTAATCCACTTGCAGCGCTACCTGATAAAAACAGTATTCGTGAAGGTTTATCCAATCTAAAATTTTTGGTAAGCATTGATCCAATGCCAACAGAGACAGCCGAATTTTGGAAAAACCACGGTGAATCTAATGATGTCGATCCAAGTAAAATCCAAACAGAAGTTTTTAGATTACCATCAAACTGCTTTGCAGAAGAAAATGGCACCATTGTAAACTCTTCTCGATGGTTACAATGGCATTGGGCAGCGGCAAGACCACCTTATGAAGCAATATATGATCCAGAAATTATTGCACGTATCTTCTTAAGAATAAAAGAGCTATATGCCGAAGAAGGTGGTGCGTACCATGAAGCTATCGATAATTTAACTTGGGATTATCAAGACCCTGAAGGTCCAGCTGCCGAAGAGTTATCCAAGGAGTGTAATGGTCGAGCATTAGCAGATTTAACCGATGCTAATGGCAATGTCATACTTAAAAAAGGCCAGTTATTAAGCGGTTTTTCCCAATTAAAAGCCGACGGAACTACGTCTTCAGGTATTTGGATCTTTTGTGGTTCCTGGACAGAACAAGGTAACCAAATGGCAAGACGCGATCCTAGCGATCCATCAGGTAAAGGCGTTCATGCTGGTTGGGCTTGGGCGTGGCCAATGAATCGACGAGTCTTGTATAACCGCGCATCAGCAGATGAAAATGGTAAACCTTACGATCCTAAACGCGTTTTAGTCAAATGGAATGGCTCAAGTTGGGTAGGAAATGATGTACCTGACTTTACCGCAACCTTATCACCAAGCACTGGTGCGGGTGCTTTTATCATGAATAATGATGGTTTAGGTGGACTATTTTGCTTAAATCGACTAGTTGATGGACCATTCCCTGAACATTATGAACCATTTGAAACACCTATTACGACCAATCCTCTGCACCCAAGTCAAATTAGTAGTCCTGTGGCTCGTGCATTTAAAGAGGATTTAGCGCGATTAGGTAATGCTGAACAATTTCCTTATGTGGGTACGACTTATAGTATTACCGAACATTTTCATTTTTGGACTCAGCATGCAAGACTAGCATCAATTACTCAACCTGAACAATTTATAGAGCTGAGTGAAAATCTAGCCAATAAAAAAGGTATTAAACTTGGCGATACCGTAAAAGTCACTTCATACCGAGGCTATATTAAGGCTAAAGCGGTTGTGACTAAGCGCCTTCCAACATTGACTGTTGATGGTAAAGAAATCGAAACCATTGGAATTCCGATCGTTTGGGGATTCACAGGTCAGACTAAGAAAGGATTTTTAGTGAATGAATTAACGCCACATTTAGGTGACGCTAATTCACAAACTCCAGAATATAAATCATTCTTAGTCAATATCGAGAAAGTTACCACTGCGGCATAAAAGGAGGGAAAATTATGTCATTACAAACTCAAGATATTATTCGCCGCTCTGCAACAAATGCATTAACTCCGGCTCCACGAGCTCGAGATTATCAACAAGAAGTGGCTAAATTAATTGATGTAACTACGTGTATTGGTTGCAAAGCATGTCAAGTCGCTTGTAGCGAATGGAATGATTTGCGAGCCGAAATTGGTCATACTGTCGGCGTATATGATAATCCAGCAGATTTAGAACCTAAAGCATGGACGGTAATGCGCTATTCAGAAGTTGAAGTCAATGGTAAATTTGAATGGCTTATTCGTAAAGATGGTTGTATGCACTGTGCCGATCCTGGTTGTTTAAAAGCTTGCCCATCTGAAGGTGCAATCATACAGTATGCGAATGGAATTGTTGATTTTCAATCAGAGCATTGTATTGGTTGTGGTTACTGTGTGGCGGGTTGTCCATTTAATATTCCTCGGGTCAGTAAAGAAGATAATCATTCTTACAAATGCACTTTATGTGTCGATCGCGTAGCGGTTGGTCAAGAACCCGCTTGTGTTAAAACCTGCCCAACTGGCGCTATCCATTTTGGTACAAAGCAAGATATGATTCGCCATGCAGAACATCGAATCGAAGATTTGAAAAAACGCGGTTTTGAACACGCAGGTCTTTATGATCCTCAAGGTGTAGGGGGAACTCATGTTATGTACGTCTTACATCATGCTGATCAACCTGAGCTATACCATGGTTTACCAAAAGATCCACATATTAGCGAAGTTGTTAAATTCTGGAAAGGTGCATGGAAGCCACTTTCAGCTGCTGCGTTTGTTGCAACATTTGGAGGTTTATTGTTCCATTATATGGGTGTTGGCGCAATTGAAGTGGATGAAGAAGACATTGAACATGAAAAACAGGCTGATGCACAAGCCCGAAAACGACTAGGTTTGCCAGCTTTTTCACGAAAAAATACAGCAAATTCATCACAACAGGAGAGCCATCATGAATAAGAAAGGCATGATACTTAGAACACCACTTATTGTTCGCTTCTGTCACTGGTGTATGGTATGTCTGTTTATTTTAACTGCACTATCTGGACTGTCATTATTTTTTCCTTCAATAAAATTATTTGGATTAGTGCTTGGTACCCCGCAATTAGTTAGGGCATTACACCCAATTATTGGCTGTATTGTGTTTGTCCTTTTAATGTTTATGTTTGTAAAACTGGCTCACCATAATATTCCTAATAAGAACGATCTTATCTGGATAAAAAACTTCAAAAAAGTGATTATGGGTAAAGAAGAAGGTATTCCTATTGGCAAATATAATGTGGGTCAAAAGTTTCTATTTTGGTGCATTATGAGTTTAATTTTTGTGTTATTTGTGACAGGAATGATCATGTGGCGCCGATATGTTTCTGATTACTTTCCAATACCAATTGTTCGTTTAGCTATCTTTTTCCACTCTTTTGCGGCAATTTGTTTAATCTTACTTGCTATTGGTCATGCTTATATGGCAATTTGGGTTAAAGGTTCGATTAAAGGAATGATAACAGGCTACGTTTCACGTGCTTGGGCACGAAAAAATCATTCATCTTGGTATGAAGCAGAAATGTCAAAAATATACCAAGAAGAACTTAAAACAAGTACCGAAGCTAAAGAAGCTCAATCGACTAAAATAGAACAAAAGCCCGCTTAATAAAACTTTGTAGATTAAACGCCTAATCTCCGCTGATACTGATCAGCGGAATAAGCTAATTTGGCATTAAGATTTAGATAAAATAATAATTATGGTCATTAATAATGAGTATTAAAATCATCCCTCAGCAGCAACTTGAACAACAAACTATAAACTCTGTTATTAGGCAAATTCCATTATTATTTTATCCCTCACCTAAAACACTGTATATTCGTCGTGCAAAACGACTAAAAGAGTTAGCCGCAAAAAGCACATTCAGTGATTATCTTAACTTTTGTGCAGCAATAGCTGAGCAACAAGCTAATTTAGTTAAACACAATCCAATTAATATTGAGATTGTAAACATCAAAAACAGTGAATATCCGCCATTAAGTTTAGCCAATCTTCCTTTATCGACCTTTTGGCAAGATTATCTAAATCAGTTATTCACGCTAATGACTAACACAACCGAACAAGTTACTTCAGTTATACACCAGCTGAAACAAAATAGTACACAACAATTACAAGAAAAAGCACTTCATTTACTCAATGGTGAGTTTGAATGTGTAGCAGGGAATGAAGCAGTATTTATCTGGTCTGCTTTATCGGTTTATTACTGCCAACTTGCCAGCCAAGTTAAAGGTAAAGCGATAGCAGAAAGCACAGATAAAAATTGGCTATGTCCAGTCTGTAATAGTATGCCTGTTGCCAGTATTATCCAATTAGGTAGTAATAATGGTTTACGATATTTACATTGCAGTTTATGTGAAAGCGAATGGTATGTACCTAGAATAAAATGTACTAGCTGTGACAATATGAAAGATATTCAATACTTTTCATTAGATAATGAATTAGCTGCAACAAAAACGGAGTGTTGTGATGCTTGTCACAGTTACTTAAAAATTTTAGATCAAGATAAAGATCCTCACATTGAAATCGTTGCTGACGATATTGCTTCCTTAATATTAGATATTAAAACTGAAGAAGAAGGATATGCCAAAAGTGGGATAAACCCATTTATATTTGCCCAATAAAAAACCAAGTGTAAAAGCGTTATTCATTAAAGTTATCTAAGCTAGATTTCTAATATAACTTACATTTTTGAGGATTTTATAAATACAACTTAACTTTTTTTATTAATAAGGCTAGAATGACACTATTGTACTAGTTGATGAGTGTATTTTATGAAGCGCTTTATTTTATTGATAATATTGTTTTTGCTTACGCCTTTTTTTAGTTTTGCCGATTCGATTAAAAATGTAGCTATTACCGCGATAGTTGAACATCCCTCATTAGATCAAATTCGTGATGGTGTAAAAGATGAGTTAACTAATAGTGGCTTTAAATTAAATGAGAATTTAACTGTGCAATATAAAAGTGCACAGGGTAGCAGTGCAACAGCAGCTCAAATAGCACGGCAATTTGTCGCGGCAAAACCTGATGTGATTGTTGCTATTGCCACACCTAGTGCCCAAGCAACTGCGGCAGCGACTAAACAAATCCCAATCGTTTTTGCTGGCATTACCGATCCGATTGCAGCTAAATTAGTTAAAAATTGGCAGCCTACAGGTACCAATATTACCGGTGTTTCTGATTACCAAGAAATTGGACCACAAATTGATTTTATGAAGAAGATCGTTCCTAACATGAAGTCAGTTGGTTATATTTATAGCCCAAGTGAAATTAACTCAACTGTTGTATTAAAAAATCTTCAAACACAGCTAGCCGCACAAAATATGATACTTTTTGCAGTTCCCGCACAGCGAACAGCGGATATTTCAACAGCAGCAAATACGTTAAAAGGTAAAGTTGATTTAATCTATACAACTACCGATAACAATGTCGTTTCAGCCTATGAGTCGTTAGTTAAATTTGCGAATGAAAATAAAATTCCACTTTTAGCATCATTTCCTGATGCCATAGAGCGAGGAGCCGTCGCCGCTTATGGTATGAGTTATTACGATGTTGGTCGACAATCGGGAAAACTTGTGGTTAGAATATTAAAGGGCGAAAAACCAGGTAACATTGCTCCCGAAATAGGGCAAGCATTACAGTTAGTGATTAACCTTGATGCGGCTAAAAAACAAGGCATTACGTTACCAACCGACGTTATCCAATCTGCTTATAAAGTTATTGGGCAATAGCTAATTCCTACAATAAATTTCTTCACAATATTGCTCACTATAGTGAGCAATAATCATGCAAAAACTCATTGATATTCAATATAGAATGTAACATATATAATTAATCATCATCTATAGAAAATAACTAAGATTAGAGAAAATAATTAAGTTTTGCACTTAACTTGTAATGAAATATTTACACTCGTAACTATTTTTCAGTGTAGATATTTATTCAGTTTTGCTTTATAGTAACTGAATATTCAGTTTGGTTGTAAAAAAAATATTACAGGAGTACTCATATGCGTAATTCTATTATAAAAATTTGTATGCTACTCGGTTTATCGGCAGTCGCTTTTTTATCTTCGGCAGAGCCACAAAATGAACAAAAATACGTTGCTATCACTGCAATTGTTGAACACCCAGCATTAGACAATGTTCGTAAAGGGGTTGAAGATGAATTAAAAGAGAGTGGTTATATTGCAGGTAAAAACTTGAAATTACAATTTGCCAGCGCACAAGGTAGTAGTGCTAATGCTGCCCAAATTGCTAAACAGTTTGCAGCAAGTAAACCCGATGCTATTGTCGCAATTGCCACACCCAGCTCGCAAGCGTTAGTTGCAACAACGAAAACGATTCCGATTGTTTTCACAGCAGTTACCGATCCTGTCGCTGCAAAATTGACGCCAAGTTGGGAAGCGTCAAAAACAAATGTCACAGGTGTATCTGACGCGCTATCATTAGATTCTCAAATAGAAATGATGTTAAAGATTAAACCTGATGCAAAAAATATTGGTTACGTTTATAGCCCAAGTGAAGTGAACTCAACAATTGTTCTTAAAGCATTGCAAGTGGCTTTAGATAAACGCGGAATGAAAATTATTGCCGCCCCAGCCCAGCGGACTTCTGATATCTCAACTGCAGCTAGAAGCTTAAAGGGTAAAGTTGATATGATTTATACAACAACCGATAATAATGTTGTTTCCGCTTATGAAGCTTTAGCCAAAGTTGCTAATGAAAGTAAAATTCCTTTATTGGCATCCGATCCCGATTCTGCTGAGCGAGGCGCGATTGCCGCTTTGGGTATGAGTTATTACGATCTAGGTCGACAAGCTGGTAAAATTGTCATTCGTATACTCAATGGAGAAAAACCAGGTGATATTCCACCTCAAATTGGTAATGTTACCCAATTAACAATTAATAAAAAAGCTGCAGAACGCCAAGGCGTGACATTATCTGAAGATGTATTAAAATCTGCAGCAAAAGTTGTCGAAAAATAATTTTTTACTCTTTCAACACCTAACCGCCGACTTTGGCGGTTACTTTTAATGGATCGTTTTCATGTCTTTTGAATTTTTATTAGGCTCAATTGGAATTGGACTTATTTATGCACTGGTTAGTTTAGGTGTATTTATCTCATTCCGTTTACTTGATTTTCCTGATCTTACTGCCGATGCCAGTTTTCCACTTGGCGGTGCTGTTTGTGGATTATGTATCTATATCGGTATCGATCCTTGGATAGCTACGTTATTAGGTATGTTTGCTGGTTGTATTGCAGGTGCATTGACAGGCATACTGTATGTCAAACTCAATATATTACAGTTACTTTCTAGTATTATTGTTATGATTGGACTTTACTCGATCAATTTACGAATTTTAGGTATTGGACCTTATATCATGGGTGAAACACCTAAAATGGCTGGTTCGCCTAACCTCTCTTTATTGGATGCTAGAACAATATTTTCGCCTTTCATTACCGAAGATTACAGTAATCAATATATCGTCCAACCATTAATGGTATTAGGATTTGTCATTGTGTTTTGGATAATACTAAATTTATTTTTAAACACACAGATGGGGTTAGCATTACGAGCAACCGGAACAAATCAAAGAATGGCCAAATCTCAAGGTATTCCGACAGGAGGGATAACTATTTTAGGCATGGCTATATCAAATGGTCTAATTGCACTTGGTGGATCGTTGTTTGTGCAAACTCAAGGGGGCTCTGATATCACCATTGGTGTGGGAACAATTGTTATTGGACTTGCTTCTATTATCATTGGTGAAAGTATATTTCCAACTAAACGCATTTGGGCTGTAATGCTTGCGGTTATTTTTGGTTCTATTTTGTATCGATTATTTATTGCCTTTGCCCTAAGTAACGAATTTTTACAAAATATAGGTGTAGGTACAGAAGATTTAAATCTTATTACTGCAATATTAGTTGTGCTTGCTTTAGTTCTACCTAAACAGCTAAAAAAGCATTCAAAGAAAAGAGGAAGTAAACATGATTAAAGTTGGAGAATTGCAATTAACTTTTAATCAGGGTACGCCGATTGAAAATCATGTATTACGCGGATTAAATCTTAATATTAGTGAGGGAGAATTTGTTACTATTATAGGAAGTAATGGTGCGGGAAAAAGCTCACTACTTAATGTAATTAGTGGCGATTTATTTGTTGACTCAGGTAGTATTATTATAAATGGACAAGATGTTACGCGTTGGCCAGCATGGAAAAGAGCGGGTATGGTTGCTAGAGTATTTCAAGATCCGATGGTAGGGACTTGTGAGAATTTAACTATCGAAGAAAATCTCGCTATTGCCTACAACCGTGGACATCGTTTTACCCTATCACCAGCGCTAAACCGTAAACTACGTATCTTATTTAAAGACAAATTAGCTACTTTAAATTTAGGGCTTGAAAATCGATTATCCGATATGATGGGTTTGCTATCTGGTGGACAGCGACAGGCAGTGAGTTTATTAATGTCAACATTACAACCTTCAAAAGTATTATTACTTGATGAACATACTGCTGCACTCGATCCTAAAACAGCACAATTTGTTTTAGAACTAACTAATGATATTGTTTCTAAAAACCGTTTAACAACAATAATGGTAACACACTCAATGAAACAAGCTTTAGAATATGGTAATAGAACAGTGATGCTTCATCAAGGGCAGGTGGTACTTGATGTCTCAGGAGAACAACGAGATAAACTAACCGTTACTGATTTATTAGATATGTTTGAAAAAACACGAGGCGAAAAAGTCACTGACGATGCCCTACTTTTAGGTTAATAATTATGATAAGCAATATTTTTAATTAAAATATTGCTTTCTTTACTCAAAAGAATCCTTCTATACGCGTTTAGTATCTTATTTTTTCCTATCACATTTTCTCCAAACATCGTATAGTATGAACACAAATTACTTGTTTATATTCATCAATAATAAGTAAAAACAGCTATTTTATTAAGGAGAAAATATGAAAAAAACACTATTATCTTTAGCACTTATCACATTAACCTCAACTGCTTTTGCCAACGAACCGATCAAATCAGCAGAAAATACAGCAGCTGAAGCAAATCAAAATACTAAAACATTCCACGGTAAAAACCACTTACCATTAAATCACCAAAAACCGTTGTTGGATATTACAATTACTAGCAATAATCCAGAAGAAACCATCAAAAAAATTACAACATTTTTTCCTGAAGAAAAAGGAAAACAATATAGTGTGCATGTTTCTATTAGTGAGTTGCCTGAATTGAATGATAATACTCAAAAACCACAAACAGAACAAACACCGGAAACCAACACCCAAGAAAATAATGCACAAAATTAATGATTATTGAATTAAAAAGCCCAATATTAATTGGGCTTTTTTAGCTGTGTTTAAAACACATAGATAATTTTTCACGGACTATCATTAGCGCAAACCCTAATAAATTTTTGCCACACCACGTTAATGGATTATCAATATTTGGGGCATCTTGGGATAAACCGATTCCCCATATGTTATCAACTGGACTCGCTTCAACTAAAATACGTTGTTGAGTAGCTAGTAAAAAATTAGCTAATTGTTGATTTTGCGAAAATTTGGCTAAGTTACCTTTAATAACGATAGATAAACACTGCTCTTCCCATATTTAAGGTATAAATCCTGTTATTTGACGGCCAAGCGCCTTAGCCAAACCAGGATTATTTGCATTTAGGATATCTTGTAACATCTTTTGATCGTTAAATAATCTCGCTTTTTCTGCCATCATATAATGCTCAGCCGTTGCATAATCAATACCGTCAATGTTGAAATGACTTGGATACCATTGACTAAAACAGGACTTGGTAATAATGGATGCGGGTTCCTTCTGTTTATGGCTCCAAAAATATAGATATTTGAAACGCTCTCCATTGCTATAACGTTGACATAATTGGTAAATATCCATAGTTTGTTCCTTTGTTCTAGATTAACATATTATAATAATTATGTTTTATAGTAACAATTAAACACATGAATTAGCTTGCTAATATTACCGCTTATAAATATTGAGTGAATCATAACCGCATAGAAAATAAAGCATAAATTAACATTAAATAAATCAAGAAGTATAACTCGATAATAAATACCTAGATTAATTGAGATATGACTAAACAAGTTGAATAAAAAATGAAAATTAAAATAGATAACTTAATTTTTGATTAGCAAAAACAGAGGAAATTGAGATCTTCTTATTTTATAAAAATAATAAATAACATAGTGCTTAGTAAATCAATATCTAGCTACATTTAAAACGGGGTAATAATTTCAAAATCATCGACCCGCTGTGTCATTTATCATCTACATTTTAACCATAAAAAGCAAAAAAGCCCAGCATCTCTGCTGGGCTCTCGCACTAATTTAAAAGTCTGGCGGCACCCTACTCTCACATGGGTAATACCCACACTACCAT
>CAMLAI010000002.1 GCA_946477995.1 uncultured Gilliamella sp.
GCAAAACCTTTTAAACCAACCACATGTACATGTTCTTGGTTATTCATTACTTTACGCACCAGTTTATAAGTAGTCCCTTTTTCTGGGCTGATATTTTCTGGCGCTGCTATAATCAGTTGCATTTCGAGTCGTTCACACAGCTCAAATAACGTGGCAATCGATTTAGCATCTAGGCGAGCAGCTTCGTCTAAGAATAATAAGCGACATGGTAAAATATCTTTATTACGTAGACGTTTTGATTCTTCTTCCCAACTTTGAATGACCATCAAGAGAATTGACATACCGGTACCAATGGCTTCACCAGTTGATAATGCGCCACTTTCCGCACGCAACCAACCATCAGCACCACGATTGACTTCAACATCCAGCTCGAGATAATTGCGATAATCTAACAGCTCTTCCCCAATATTTTGTGCAGTTCGTTGCCCCATATCAATATGTGGATTCAAACGTTGATAAAGTTTAGCTAACGCTTCCGAGAAGGTAATACGATTATTACTAAACAGATCTTGATGCTCATTTTGATCATCGGCTAATGCTGCTAATAATGATGAGTGCGCTTCACGAATGGTAACATTCAAGCGTACACCGTTAACTTGTCCAAATGCCACAGCCTGTAGACCTTGGTTAAGCATACGGATACGATTTTGTTCACGTTGGATAGTTTTTCGAATAATGTTTGCCACACTTTTCGAACTTATTGCTAACTGTTGCTCACGCGAGGTTAATTCTTCAGTTAAACGTGATAATTCAATTTCCATTTGCTCAATTGCTTCAATTGGATCATCTGTTTTGACAATATCTTGACGAATTCGTTCACGAAGATGTTTATAAACCGCAATATAAAATTGAATTTTGCGTTCCGGACGTTTTGGATCTTCAGATAATCGTAAAACATCACGTAAATGTTCATTATCATTCACAGCCAGACGTAATGAGCCCAGCGCCTTATCTGACATTGAGCGCAGTTCATCAGCACTTAAATAAGCTAATTCTCGACGATGTAATCGTCGTTCAACGCTATTTTCTTTGACGAGTCGTAAAACTAAGCACCAACCAGCTTTAGCTTCAACAACCTGTTCGCGTAATTGTTTATAATCACGGAGTGTTTGAGCTAAACGTTTTTGCATTTGCGTCATTTCGCTTTCACACATAATTAGTTGTTTTTCTAGCGAACTACAGTGCTGACGGTTACTGTTTAATTTTTGATGGATCTCATCACGACGTACCCTAGCCCTCTCTTCGGTGATGGCATCGGCTTTAACACCAATTTGTTCAATCTCTTTATGCAGTTCATTAAGCATGTCACGTTTAGTTTCAAATGCACTTTTTAATGAAGCTAATGTTTGATTGTACTGGTTATACTTATCTTGATACTGCTGCATTTGACGACGAGCATCGGTTCGCTGTGCTTCTACAATATCTAACCGAGCACGTAACTTTTCGTTCAAATCAGCATTTTCATTCAACATGCCGGCTGAATCTTCATAACTAAAATGGGCTCGGCGTTGCATCACTTCAGTAAGCGCAAACACCTGTTGACGAATCGTTTGTTGTTGCGACTTAACGGTATTATATTGCTCACGTAACGCTTCGTTCTGTTCTGGGTCACTTTGTAAAACGGCCACAATAGGCTCAAGCTCAGAAACCGTGTGACGATTGCGACCAACATATTGTGCAGCATCTTGTGCTTCGGCAACTTGTTCGCGTAGATCATCAACTCGATCTGCTAAATCTTCATCAGCTAATAAATGCATTTGCGCAACTAAACGATTAACCGTTGTTAACTGCTCTTTGCAATTAGCTACCTGCTGTTGATTCTGCTTATCTATTGCTTCTTGCGAGGATAATTGACGCTCAATCTCATTGCGTCTTGTCGCTAATTTTTGAGCTTCAGCTTCGGGATCGATATCAAAGGCAACCGATAAATATTCACCAATAAATTGACCCACATTTTGTTCTATACGTTGTAATTTTTGTAAATCAAACGAGATAGTAGCATAACGTTCATGAAGTTCATCACGCTCTGCCGATAATTTTTCCAGATGAACTTCACGAGCTGCGCGGCCAAATAATGGTACCGTTGGAAAGCTGGAAAAGCGCCATTGACGATCACCAGTTTTAACCAATACCGCTTTATTCATCTCTTCACAATCAAATACACTGTCGTCAAATGAAGAAGGATCGCCTTCAATAAAATAGATATCTTCAGGGTAGTCTTCTTCGCTAGCAGTAAGATTTTCGAGCTGGGTTTTGACTAACGACAAATCAGGTACCACAATCGCTTGTCTTGAAGGACCATATAATGCCGAGAAATAAGGCGCATCGTCAATAGTCACATCTTCATAAATTTCTGAAAGAAGAACACCATTAAACCGCTCAGCTAATGCCGATAAACGGCCGTCATCAACACCACTAGGTTGATTGAGTTGTTCTATTTGTGTATCTAATTGAGTTCGTTTAAAGGTTATCTGATCGCGCTCTGTAACCAATGTTCGTTCTTGCTCAAGCAGCTGCTGCATATGTTGCGTGACAGCTTGACTGTGGGTAAAACTTTGTCCGGTTTGTTCTTGTAAGGCAATTAAAGCATCTTGTGCTTTTATCCACATTGGTGCTTTTTGTCGATAATCGGCTATTTTAGATTGAATTTGTTCAAGTTCTTGTCTAAATTCAATGCGTTTTTCACTAGATTGATTAGCAAGCTCCGCATTTTCATCTAACTGAACTTCAAGTTCCTGTTTTAGTTCATCAAGTTCATCATAATTAACATGTCGACCAATACGTTTGCAAAATTGGTTTAATAATGATTCTGCTTCTTTTTGTTCAAAAAAGCGTTGTTCAAGCTCATCAAGCTGTAATTGTAAATGTTCAGCTTGTTCAGCTTGATAACATTGTGAAGGCCATTGTCTTAGTGCTTCTTTAGCAGCAGTAAATGCTTCACTACGAACAACATCACCAACCAGTTTTATTACAAGTTGATAAGCACGATCAAACTGATTAATTGCGGCATCAGAAACACTTAATCTTTGTTCAAGTTCTAAAACTTGCTCTGTAATCTCTTTTTGTTTTTCAGCAAAAACGTCAAAGTGATTTTCAATATTACTGATCCCCAATTTTGGTAATTGGCATAAAGACTGTGCATTTTTCAAAGCTTGCAAAGCTTGTTGATACTGAATTGCCCGTGTTTGCTGCACATCAAGAGCTTGTTGATAATCAGCTAATTGCGTTTTTATTTCATCCACTTCTTGTTCAGTTTGTTCAGCCTGATCACGGTAGCTTTGGTACTGTTCATTCGCTTCAATGACAACTTCATTTTGTTCTTCAAGTTTTAGATTAAGATCATCTAAGTCCGCTTGATAGCGATCAATTTTTTCTTGTTGGCGTAAAGCTGTTTGCGCTAGATTAAGATGGTCATTTGCCGCTTGTAAATCAGTTTCTAGGTCATTTTGGGCTTCTTGAAACTCTTTGAGCTCTTTTGCCATTTCAACTTGACGATATTGATGACTGATTAACAAATCTTGCGTTTTAAACATATCTCGACGCAAACCAAGTACCGATTCAATATGAACACGACGCTCATTAGCATGGCGCATATAATCCGCTGCCACATAATTTGTTGATTCAGTAATCAGGTGTTTAAATAGATCGCGATCAGATTGCGTAACGCGAATCGCTTCTAATGTCATGCGATTTTCACGTAGTGCTGCTTCCATATCCTGAAAAGCTTTACGTACACCACTGTTTTCAGGTAATAAGTAATCACGAAGTGAGCGGGTAATGGCACTTGAAATCCCACCATAAAGTGACGCTTCAATTAATCGGTAATATTTACTACGATCAGATGAGGTACGTAATCGTTTTGGTAATATACCAAAATCAAACATTACTGAGTGATAATCAGTAATAGAGTTAAACTGTTTAAAAATCACGCCCTCTATTGATTCAATTTTATCTTTTAACTCAGGCAGTGATAAGATTCGTGCTTGTTTGTCGTTTACTCTTTCTGTCACTAATTCTGTTGGTTTGATTTCAACAGGTAAACCTTGTATTAAAAAAGGTTTAATATCCACTTTTTTATCACGACCCGCAACTTGCTGTAATCGAACACCACATATAATCCGTTGGTGACGTGAATTGATCACATCAAGCATCGAATAACAAACACCGGGTTTTAATTTACCATGTAGACCTTTATCACGAGAGCCTGATGTTGCACCAGCTTCGGTAGTATTACGAAAATGTAATAAGGTTAAATCTGGAATCAATGCAGTAACAAAAGCTGCCATGGTGGTTGATTTACCAGCCCCATTCCCCCCAGAAAGTGTGGTGACAAGTTGATCTAATTCAAATGTTCTGGCAAAAAAGCCGTTCCAGTTAATTAAGGTTAAGGAGTGAAATTTTCCGTGTTCAATCATAATTATTCAATCTCCTCGTTAACTTCATCATCTTGTTCATCATTATTATCATCTAAGATGAGTGACGATTCAATTTTGATCGCTTCACCATCCCGAATTAAGCGTAATTGTGCTTCTTGCGCATCGTCACTACTGCGCACATCGGCGCCAAAACGGAAAATAGATTCATTAATTCGAAAACGGCTGCTGTCATTACCGACAATAAAAAAGATCATACCTAATCTACGCAGACGGTTTAGGGCTGTTTTAACTTTATCAAAAAGTTTTTGCCGATCTAAATCCGATCCGGTTGAACGTTGGTTGACTAATTTAAGTAATTTACTTTCGTCGGCTAACGAAACAAGCTCATCAAAGAGTTCTTGTAAAGTAAAAATGCCTTCATGCGCAAGTCGTTCGGGACTTAAATAGAGGTAACAAAGTACTTTACCAACAAGCATATCTAATTCTGATAGAACAGAACGAGGAATTAATGTTGTTGATCGAGGACGAAGATAGAAAAATCCTTCAGGTGCACGTATTAGCTCAACATTATAGCGTTGATAAAATTGTTCAAGTTCAAGTTGAAAATCCATTAAAAAGGCATGTTGATCGAGTTCATCAATACCTATATGACGCCCAGAACGAAGCAAACTATCCAACTCAGGAAAAATAGGATTAGCAATCGCTTGAGCTAATTTTACCGGCATGTATTTATCGATTGACGCTTGAGAGCTCGCTGCAATACGCCCTATAACCTCATCAATATGATGAGCGGTTTGTTCTAATTCTTTAATATCTGTTGATGACATGTGCTTGTACCTTAGCTCCATAATCGTTAATAGGTTTCCATTCAGCAGGAATACCGAGCAAATCTTTTTCGGCAATACCTAGACGAATAGCCTGATCGATAAATAACCTCGCAATATCAAAATGTTGTTCACGTGGGAACTGTGCTAAATAGCTACGAATGGCAACACTTATATCGAGTGGTTTATTTTGTTGTTTAAAAACCAATAAATTTTGTTCAATATGCGCAATAATGTGTTCTTGAAGTTCTTCAATCATTTCATATTCAAGTTCTGATGGTAATTCACCTGTAACTTCAGCTTCATGTAAAGCAAGTTCTTCATCACGCATATCAAGTAGACGGTCGGCATTAGCAAAAGTCAGTGACCAAGGTAAATCAAAATAGCTCTGAATCGATTTACGTAATCGTTGAGAAAAGACGCGATTTTTATCTAAGTCAATTGCTGTACGGATAAATTTATGAACGTGTCGGTCATAACCTATCCAAAGATCTATCGCTTTTTGCCCCCAACCAATAATTCGATCTAGCTTACCTTGTAGATCAATTACCACGTTATTAATTTTATCTAAATCAGGATTATCTAATGTCGCATCTTGAATTAACAATAAACTGGCTTGAAGTTTATCACCCGCCGCTGCCAGCGTATCTTGCAATTCGCGTAATGTTTGCGAAGTTTCGGTTAATAGCCCTTCACAACTGGTAATGGCAGCTTGCCAGTCTTGACTTAATAATGCCGAGATATTTTGTTTTACATCGGCTTGCTGCTCATCCATCACACGTTGAGTAATATCAATACTATCAAATATTTCAGCAACTGAATATTTTAGTGGAGCAAACACATTTCGATGCCAGTGTAAGTCATCACCACCTTCAAGTGCTGCATCAGCAGCTCGTTTTAACTCTTGAGCAACAATGGATAATTGGATAGACAAACGTAACGTTGAAAACTCCCGCTGACGAATATAGTAATCAGAAATACCAATACCTAATGGTGTCAAACGATAAATAGAATATCCATCAGTCATTTCGCTAGCAAAACGCGTAATTAGGCGCTGACGCACTAAGTCATTAATGGCATTATTTGCTCGAACAGTGATGGTGTCTTCACTCTGTTCAAAAATTTGTGAAACATGCCTGAAAGCATCAATTAATTCAGATTCGGTCATTTCACCATCAAAACGCTCGCTGTTTAATACGGCAATCGCCAATAAAAATGCAAGCCGTTCCACTGGCAAATTAATTGAAAAATCATTCTTTTTTGCCCAAGAGACCAATTCTGGCACTGATTGGGAAAAATCCATCATAGCGGTTCCTTAATTAAAGACACTCAATTTTTAAACGTATCTTAGAAATAATATGAGAAACACAATATATTGTGCTAAAGACAAAATATTATCGATTATATAACAATTTGTAGTAGTTAAAAATAACTAAGTTTGAGATTTATCATTTAACTTAATTAAAAAGCAACAAAGTCAATTTAATTAAAAATTACCTATAATAATTACGATTTTCTGTTTTTTATTTTCGCTCAATCCCATTTTTTGTCGTTAAAAAGATCAATGACAACAAAAAAATAATTATCATAATTGAATTTTAATCTTAAATAATCTTGATATGTTATGGAATTAATTGTTTAATTATTGTACCATTTTTAACTTATAGTTATATTAATAATGATAATGGTTATTTTTTTTATAAGGGAGAAAACAAATGAAAAGTCTATTATACATACTTTTAGCTGGATTAGTCGCATATGTTGTGTCAAAAGCCGTTTCTGCAAATGAAATCGATACAGTACACCGTGTTGTTCAGCAGCAGGGAGTTTTAAGTGAAAATCATTTAGAGAGTGGAGATAAACCAAATAGTCTCTGATAGTTCAGTCATTACTTTCATGATTAGTTAGGATTGTTGATCTTGTAACGCCTGCACGTTAATTTTGTCACAATTGGCGTGTTAATAATGCTGCTGCTTGTTGTAGTAGTTGAGTTTAATTGTGCATATTGATTTAATGGGCACGCAAGGTAAGACTGTTGTTTACCGCGTGTCAATAAATAAGCCCAAAATCACCGAAGATATTGCACTCCCACTAGCTGAACAATCCATTCCACAAAATTAAAACTTACCGATGCTTTCTTTATTATAGTTTTAAAAGAGAATGATCTAATCAGCAATATGCTTGCTATTATTGACGTTGTGAATAATGTCGATAAAGCAAATAATCAAATGATAAAAATCAAGTCATAATCGCGCTATTTAATTGAGTGTTAACTATCATTATTGTTATAAGTAGTTTTCAATTTGAAAAAACCACTCAGCCATTTAAGACAAGTTTTTAACAGCATAGTGTCTACACTTATGCACAACACAAAACTCATAAAATTAAATTTGATTTTGGTATTTTTAAAAAGGTGAAAACGGGATGGGTTATCCCGTTTTTTAATTAATGCGTTACTTCTGCATTGATTGGTCGAGGAATTAAGAAACTACTAAATAACGCTAAAATAGTAATCACTAATCCTACTAAAATACCATTAAAATACCCCGTCATTGTATTACCATTTATCATCTGAACTGCGGGTAACAACGCAAAACTTAATCCTGCACCTAAGTTAAACGCACCGGCATTCATTCCAGGTAAAAATCCTTGATTGTCGGCAGGTGATAAGACAACACCTAAACCATTTAAAATAATATTGGCCATGCCTGCGTAAAAAACACCTAGTGCAATTACACCGATTGATAAGATAGGTAAGGAATGCACACCATAAAATAAGATCACTAAGATACCAACAATACAACCAATCAAACCCAATTTGAGGACATTGTTATATCCGATCGTTGGTGCTAAGCGACCAGAAAATGGTCCAACAAACCAACCAATTAAAGCATAAGGTGTCAACAAAATTAATGACGCCCAATCAGGATTTAGACCAAATCCTATATCATGATTTTGCGCAAGTGACATAACTAAACCATTGACTATGGCAAAAATACCTGTCATGGTTAAGGTTGTTGTTAACAATAAAGCCCAAGTAGCACGTTTTTTCAGATGCGTTGTTGTCACCAAAGGTTGCTTATTTCGTTTTTCGACATTCCAAAATAAAATAAAACAAACAATGGCAAACACGGTTAAGCCAGTAACAATTAACCAATTTGCATTAGCTAAATTACCCGCTTCATTAAGTGCCAATAATAATGCAGCAAGCGTTAGGACAATTAATATAACGCCTAACCAATCCATTTTAGTTCCTGCTGAAGGCTTGGATTCTGGAGCAAAACGATAGACAAGATAAGTCGAAATAGCTGCAACCACAGCAATTACCCAAAATACAGAACGAAAGCCCCAATAAGTAGCAAGTAAACCACCTGCTATCGCATCCACACCAGCAATACCACCGTTTACTGCGGTGATAATGCCCATTAACATGCCATATTGTTTGACATCTTTTACTTCGTAACTCAGCATAAGTAAGCAAAGTGGAACAACAGGACCAGATACGCCTTGAATAATACGCGCTGCATATAATACTTCAATATTAGGTGCAACAGCAGCCAATATTGTTCCTATTGTCATAATCAACAACATAACCGTTAATACTTTTTTACGACCTTTGATATCACTCAAACGAGGAAGAAAGAGTGAAAACAGTGCTGCCGCAGTAAAAAAAGAAGTTTGTGAAAATCCAACAGCTGCATCATTGGTGCCTAATTCTTTGGCTATAGTCACTAATACAGGACTTAACATACTTGCATTGAGCTGAAAAGCAACACAAGCTGCAAGTAAAGCAACCATTAATGTTAAAATACTTTTTTTATTGTTGCTTTGTGCAATCATACATTTACCTCACCAATTCGCTGTAACGCATCAACGATTAAATCCCAAAAACCTGCATGATCAAGTTTTGTCGCCACTTGTGTATGGCAAGTTTCATCGACTGGAAAACGAAAATCAGCAACAGTCATGCCTAAAGTTAATGTTCCTGTGAGCTCTATATCAACAGGAACTCGTCGAGTTTTAATTAAATCCGGATTAATAACATAAGCTACAGCACAAGGGTCATGTACTGGTGGATAAGTAAAACCTTGTGCTTGCTTATACATTTTTCCGAAGAATTCAAGCATTTCAAGTACAAATGTTGCTGGTTTTGTTTTGATTGCTGAGATTTTTTCAATTACTTCAGGCGTTGCGAGAGCTTGATGAGTCAAATCTAATCCCACCATAGTCACAGGCCATTTTTCATTAAATACTATATGGGCGGCTTCTGGATCGATTTTTATATTAAATTCAGCAACTGCACTCCAGTTACCAACATGATAGCCACCGCCCATCAAAACCACTTCTTTCACTCTTTCGACAATTTTGGGTTCTTTGCGCGCAGCCATCGCAATATTGGTTAACCCACCAGTTGGGACCAAGGTAATGGTTTTGGGTGGATGAGCCATAATCGTATCGATAATTAAATCAATAGCATGTCTAGAGTCCAATTGTATAGCAGGTTCGGGTAATACAGGACCATCCAGACCTGAATCACCATGAATATCTGGTGCAATTTCAACATTCCTCACTAATGGTCGAACAGCACCAGCGGCAAAAGGAATATGAGTTATGTTAGCAATACGAGCAACTGATAACGCATTACGGGTCACTTTTTCTAATGTTTGATTCCCGACTACAGTTGTTACCGCTAATAATTCAATATTAGGATTCCCATGCGCCAATAACATGGCAATAGCGTCATCATGACCTGGATCACAATCAAGAATGATTTTTTTAGGTTGATTTGTCATTAAGCGTTTTCCTCTAGTAAATTTTTAATTTGCCATTCTATCAAGTACATTTTGACAAGATGACATAGTTGATGTTCCTTCACGTTCAACCACTGAAAATGCAATAGCACCATCGGCTATCGGGTAAAAAAACTCTCCGTCAGCTTGTGATAAACTTAAAGCATAAATAAAATTGTTGGCCATGTTGAATATGCTAAGTAAGACAAATCCATAAATTTGAATATACCTATAATTTTTAACATAAAAAGCGAGAGGTCCATTACTATTAAATAGGATAATAATGGTTTGAATATCAAAGGAATGAATTTTAGTAACAATTAGTTTGAACGTATCAAAACGATTTACGTTAATGCCAAACATTAAACTTGTTTGAGTTTTATTAGATGTAATTTTATTGATATAAAGTAATAGTTGTATCATCTTGTTAAAATACGCATTAGGATTAACAACGACTTCAATGCCTAAAGCTTTAGCTAATGTTATTACATTAAAAACAGCATCACTAGTTTTTGCAAGTTGCGTTAATAAGATATCAGATTTTTTTAAGTTCGTTTCTAACATTACAATTTTTTATCAATCCTTGATTAAATTAGCCACTTAATTTGATTATTATTTTTACCAAAGTTAATTAAAGTATCTTTGGTTGCTTTATTATCATAATGATATAAAGAAAAAAATTCATACTTGATAGCAAATAATAAGGACGCTAACCCAATGATTCTTCGTACATCAAGTAATCAAATCCAATTAATTTTTGGCTACATTATTAATACTTTTTTACCTATACTTTTATATACTCAATCTAGTTAATTAGGTCGCGATAACAATATTCATATAACACAAAATACCGATATTACTCTGTAATTTTCTTTTCGCTTTTAGTATTTTATCTTTGCTATTTTTCCATTCATTATAACAATATGAAATACAACGATTTTTTATTATTCATGTTCATCTAAATATCCCAGAATAACCTTATTTTTTTCGAAAAAATAGACTCATTTTTTGCGTGTTATTCGATCAGTATAGCGCAGGTAAATGATAAAAAGAGTGACGAACATCATAACTTAGAAAATAAAAACAAAACTTAAATAATGGATGAAATCAATATATAACAACCATAAATCGGCAAACAATAAATTGATTATTGCTTCATTTAAGAAAGAATCGACAACCAACTTATTAGTTACAATAATAATGTGACTTGGAAGATAAAAAATAAATTCCTTACTCGCACTGCCGCTAATTTATGCTAAAATCGAAAATCATTAATAAACACTAAACATAAGGATGTAACGAAATGCATATCGGTATACCAAAAGAGCGGTTAGCCAATGAAGCTAGAGTTGCAGCAACTCCACAAACAGTTGGACAACTGTTAAAACTTGGATTTACAGTCTCTGTAGAACAGGGTGCAGGGCATGCTGCTCACTTTGAAGATCAAGCATTTATCGATGCTGGAGCAACAATTCAAAATACTCATGATATTTGGCAAAATGACTTAATTTTAAAATTTCATGCCCCAACAGATGATGAAATCGCATTAATGAAAGAGGGTTTAACCCTTATCAGTTATATTTATCCAGCTCAACATAAAGAACTATTAGAAAAATTAGCAGCCAAAAATATTACAGTCATGGCGATGGATTGTGTGCCACGTATTTCTCGTGCGCAATCGTTAGATGCACTAAGTTCTATGTCAAATATTGCTGGCTATCGTTCTGTGATTGAAGCTGCCAACCAGTTTGGTCGATTCTTTACAGGTCAAGTCACTGCCGCAGGTAAAGTGCCACCGGCAAAAGTGTTAGTCATTGGTGCTGGTGTTGCTGGCCTTGCAGCAATTGGCGCAGCAGTAAGCCTTGGTGCAATTGTTCGAGCCTTCGATACTCGCCCTGAAGTTGCTGAACAAATTAATAGTATGGGTGCTGACTTTTTAGAGTTAGATTTCGAAGAAGAAGCCGGCTCTGGAGATGGTTATGCAAAACAAATGTCTGCTGCCTTTATAGAAGCTGAAATGGCATTATTTGCAGAACAAGCTAAAGATGTTGATATCATTATTACTACAGCATTAATTCCAGGTAAACCAGCACCAAAACTGATTTCGAAAGAGATGGTTGAATCTATGAAACCTGGTAGTGTGATTGTTGATTTAGCTGCATTAACGGGTGGTAACTGTGAATTAACTAAACCCGGTGAAGTTTATGAAACAGATAACAATGTAAAAATTGTTGGCTATACTGATTTGGCAAATCGCATGCCAGCTCAAGCATCTCAACTTTATGGTACCAATATCGTTAACTTATTAAAGTTACTGACTAAACAAAAAGATGGCAATATTGATATCAATTTTGACGATGTGGTTATCCGCGGAGTGACCGTTGTTAAAGATAAAGAAATCACTTGGCCTGCACCGCCAATTCAAGTATCAGCACAACCGCAGAAAAAAGTTGCAGCGCCGGTTGCTAAACCTGAACCTAAACCAATGGATCCACGCAAAAAATATGGCATTTTAGCGTTAATAATCATTGCTTTCTTCTGGTTGGCTAATTCTGTTCCTGAAAGCTTTTTAGGTCACTTTACCGTATTTGCTCTATCATGTGTAGTTGGTTATTACGTAGTATGGAATGTAACTCATTCTTTACATACACCGCTCATGTCAGTCACTAATGCCATTTCAGGCATCATTTTAGTTGGTGCAATATTACAAGTTGGTGATGATAATGGCTTAACTACGGCAATTGCCTTTGTTGCTATTTTAATTGCTAGTATCAATATTTTTGGTGGATTCTTTGTTACACAAAGAATGCTAAAAATGTTTCAACGTGGCAAGTAAAGGAGATTATTGATAATGTTTAGTCATGGAATAATTCAAGCAGCCTATGTTCTTGCTGCATTACTTTTTATATTTAGTTTACGAGGACTATCAAATCAAGAATCAGCCAAATCTGGAAACATTTATGGCATGGTTGGTATGGTAATTGCACTTATTGCTGCTATTGCAAGTATTAAAGGCGGACTACACTGGATCATTATTGCTATGGTCATTGGTGCAGCTATTGGTCTTTATCTTGCTAAAAAAGTAGAAATGACACAAATGCCAGAGCTTGTTGCACTACTCCACAGTTTCGTTGGTATGGCTGCAGTTCTCGTTGGTTTCAATAGCTTCTTAGATTCTAATATTATGGTTTTCACTGGCAGTGAACTTACTGTACATTTAGTAGAAATTTTTATTGGTATCTTTATTGGTGCAGTTACTTTTTCTGGCTCAGTCGTTGCATTTGGAAAACTAAATGGCCGCATTAGCTCTAAACCACTTTCTATTCCTTATAAACACTACTGGAACTTAGCGGCAATCGTTGTTTCAGTAATTTTGATGTTTACTTTTATTGGTGTGAAAAGTGGCGCAGGCGCACTTGTTAGTCTACTTGTTATGACTATCATCGCATTAGTATTTGGCTTCCATCTTGTGGCATCAATTGGTGGTGCAGACATGCCAGTAGTTATTTCAATGCTTAACTCATATTCTGGATGGGCAGCAGCTGCAGCAGGATTTATGTTAGGTAATGATTTACTCATTGTAACCGGTGCTTTAGTTGGTTCTTCAGGGGCAATTCTTTCTTACATCATGTGTAAAGCAATGAATCGCTCATTCATCAGCGTCATTGCCGGTGGTTTTGGTAGCGATGGTAGCGCATCAAGCTCTTCAGAAGAAGAACAAGGTGAATACCGTGAAATGCAGCCAGCAGAAGTTGCTCAAACATTAAAAGAAGCACGTTCAGTTATTATCGTACCAGGTTATGGTATGGCAGTTGCTCAAGCACAAGGTGCGGTAAGCAATATTACTGAAAAACTTCGTGGTATGGGTATAGAAGTCCGTTTTGGTATTCACCCGGTTGCAGGGCGTTTACCTGGGCATATGAATGTATTATTAGCCGAAGCTAAAGTACCTTACGATATTGTATTAGAAATGGATGAAATCAATGATGACTTCCCTGATACAGATGTTGTTTGGGTAATTGGTGCTAACGATACGGTTAACCCAGCGGCTGAAGAAGATCCAAATAGCCCTATCGCAGGTATGCCAGTTCTTGAAGTTTGGAAAGCTAAAACGGTTATCATTTCTAAACGTTCAATGAATACCGGTTATGCCGGCGTTCAAAATCCACTATTCTTCAAAGAAAATAGTTATATGCTATTTGGTGATGCCAAAGATAGTGTTGAAAAAGTGTTACAAAATCTTTAATGACAATTAGTCTTATAGAGAATACAAAATATTACTGCGGCCTAGCCGCAGTAATTTTATAAGCGTTAAGGGTTCAAATTTATTTGCGCTAAGAAAGTAGTAATTTGTTTAATTATTTCACGATGAATCTCGGCTCGAGTTCGTTTCCCACCATCCTTACAAATAATACCTTCGCCTTGAGCTTCTTGCTCTAATATTTCTATTGCCTTAGGTTTACAAACTTGTATAAAACTAAAATGCATCGCATCTGGTATCACCGTATAAGTAGATAGTGATTTTGACAGGAACTGCATTAAATAGCCTGATTCAAGCTCTGCATCCATATCACCTACATCAACTCCTGCACCAATAATTAAAGAAGGGATGTTAATATCTTTTAAACTTTTTGACGTAAAACCTCTGACTAATCCTGCATCTAAAGAGATAAATGATTTTATTCTTGGATCGAATAAACTTTGATTTAATTTTGGATTATCAAGACCGAGTTCAGTCACTAATTGGCACGCTTTTAAATGGGAATGAATTGTACAGTCTTGCTTAAAAAGCTCTGTATCAAATTTTGCTCCAGCAAGTGCAATTACCGTCCAACCGCCAAGGGAATGCCCAATGGCTGATATATTATTCATATCAATAGAGTTTGCTAAAGTCTTATCCTCTATCAAACAATCAATTGTTTTACTCAAGTCTTGTGGGCGCAACCATAATTTAGAAGATTGATCAATATCTTTATTAAACAGTGTAGTCCCTGGATGATTTGGTGCGGCAACAATATATCCTTTTTCGGCCAGCGCATAAGCAAGCCAACTTAAATTTTGCTGGCTGCCCCCATAACCATGTGAGAGAACAATTAAGGGATGCTTACGATAATCTAAAACAGGGGGTGCATTGAATAGAACTTTATAACCATAAAAAATAGCACTATCGCCAACCATTACGTTATCTTGTTGATTATTTGCTTTATACCATATTGCGATATTCAACGGTCGGTTACTTTGTTTATCGTAATAGATTTGTTTAAACCCTACAGCTGAATAAGCATGATTGCTAAAGGTGAAGATTAAATAAACAATCAAGCCAATGTAGAATTTAGTCATTCAATTTATCTCTATTAAAAAAATTGCCTATTTGCAACTGGAATGAATATGAAGACTTAACAATAGAATAAATAATACAATTTGTTAATCAATAATTAAATTTATCAGATTAAATATTTAACAAATAATATGACACATTAACTTATTAAAACACGTTAGATTCACTATACATGTCAGTATAAAAATTTAAAATCAGTGATTTTCTTGCTTAATCAATTCTTTGTGATAAAGGTAATAGGCACCGCGCGAAACCATACGAAGTTGAAATATAAGATTTTCGATCAATTTTTGGCGTTGTATTAGGTCAAAATCTAAAGCCTCGGCTCCTGCATTAAAAGCAATGGTAACCATTGCTTCAGCTTGAGCTTCATTATATTGATGAGGCATGTCATTAGCATTATCTAAATAATCAACCAATTCAACAATAAAATGTTGAATTTCTCGAGCAATAGCAGAACGAAAAGCCGATGATGTCCCCGCTTTTTCACGCAGTAATAATAAAAAAACTTTAGGATTTTTATCAATAAATTCAATAAAGGTTGTAACAGAGGTTCGTAACACACTTCCGCCCTTTTCAATACGTTTCCGTGCTTGTCGCAAAAGTTGACGAAGGGTTAAACCACTTTCATCAACCATCGCCAAACCTAATTCATCCATGTCACGAAAGTGCCGATAGAAAGAAGTAGCGGCAATACCAGCTTCACGTGCAACTTCACGCAAACTTAGACTAGCAAAACCTTGTTCGGCATTAAGTTGATTAAATGCAGCTTCTATTAATGTGCGACGAGTTCGCTCTTTTTGCTGAGCTCGAACCCCCGAAGTTTTGGCATTTTTCATTATTTCAATCGATTTTGGTAATTTTAACTTAGTCAATCATTAATTCGCTTTTTCTAACAAACGCTCTTTTTCAGCAAATACTTTTGGCATGTGATCTCGAATTGTTTTAGCAATGGTTTCATAACGGGAACGTAATGGCGATCCCGGGCGATATATCAGGGCAATGCTTCGCACTGGAACAGGATCAGTACAAGGAATATAGCAAATATTATCACGAATACGTTCATTTGGTGCCGCTAATTCAGGAAACAACGTAATACCGCGCCCAGCAGAAATCATACTGCGTAATGTCTCAAGACTTGTCGCTTTAAATTGTTTGTCTTCGTCAATTCCGACTTGAAAACAATATCCCATTGCATGTTCACGTAAACAATGACCATCTTCCAACATTAAAAACTTATGTCCTTTTAAACTAGAAAGTTTAATTGTCCTTTTGCTGGCTAGTTCGTCCGTCGCCGGAACCGCTAAAAACATCGGCTCATCAAATAATGGCAATTCTATAAATTGTGATGTTTCTTTAACCTGTGCAACAATGGCGCAATCAAGCTTGCCACTCTCAAGTTGGGCAACTATATTGGCAGTTTGCGCTTCATGTAGATAGAGTTCAAGTTGTGGAAAAGATTCGTGTAATACTGTTATTACATGTGGTAACAGATAAGGTGCAATTGTTGGTATCAAGCCAATATGCATTGGGCCGGACATCTCTTCACCTTGACGACTGGCCATCTCTTTTAAAATTTGGATATTGCGTAAGATCTCTTTAGCCTGTTCAACAAGCATCATACCTGTTTGTGTAAATAGTACTTTGCGACTAGTACGTTCCAGCAACATTACACCAAGTTCATCTTCCAATTTTCTGATTTGTCCACTTAATGTTGGTTGACTCACATTGCAAGCATCAGCGGCTTTACGAAAATGACGAAATTCAGCTAACGAAACAAAATATTCCAAATCACGAATATTCATAATGTCCCCCAATAAGTTATCAGTTAATGTTATATACTCAATTGACTTTTTGTCAAAGCGATCTATTAAACGACTATTACTCACATTACTCAAAAAATTAAGCAAAATGTTTAATATGCTTCCTATATCTATTGTGTTCTACAATGAATTAAAAAAGACGTTTTGAGCATAGGTTGTAGTAAAACCTTAATCAGCTTGTTAAATAATGCATGAAATATGTATAAACAGGTATTGATGCCTTTAAAGCTATATGACTAATTCTACTCTATAAACTGCTATTGTTGATAATTATTGCCAAAAAATCAAATAGAATATTCATTTAAAATTAGAAAATACCTGCTTTTCATCGAATTAAAATTCAGATAATAAGAAAAATGGAAAGTTATAAGCAATTATTATATAATCGCGCGCTATATTGCCATTTTGGTTCATACACGTTTGAGGTGCACTATTTTTAAACAAGTCTCTCGCTTTTATCGCAAAATGTTTCGCCATGAAGAACAAAAACAATCTCGCTATATTTCTATTTCTCGTAATGAACATAATATTTCTCGTAAAAATATCAGTGAAAATGCATTAAAAGTTCTTTATCGTTTAAACAAACAAGGATATGAAGCTTATTTAGTCGGTGGTTGTATTCGCGATCTTTTATTAGGAAAAATACCAAAAGATTTTGATATCGCCACGAATGCGACACCTGAACAAGTGCAAAAAACATTTCGAAATTGCCGTTTAGTCGGTCGTCGTTTTCGTCTTGCACACATTATGTTTGGTAAAGAGATTATCGAAGTTGCTACCTTCCGTGGCGAACATAGTTTTCAAGATGAACAAAGTAATGTTGCCAAACGATCGCAAACCGGTATGTTATTACGTGATAACGTCTATGGTACGATTGAACAAGATGCTTTGCGACGTGATTTTACAATGAACGCGCTTTATTACAGTGTTAAAGATTTTACACTGCGCGATTATTGTGGAGGCATAAAAGATTTACAAAATGGTATTATTCGCTTAATTGGTGATCCGCAAACTCGCTATCGAGAAGATCCTGTGCGAATGTTAAGAACCATTCGCTTTGCAGCAAAACTCAATATGACAATTGAGCAAGCAACGGTTGAACCAATTAAAGAGCTTGCACCATTATTAAAAAATATTCCTGCTGCTCGTTTATTTGATGAATCATTAAAGTTACTGCAATCAGGTCATGGATACAAAACCTACCTATTATTAAAAGAATATCACCTGTTTGAACAATTATTTCCAGTCATTCAACGATTATTTACCGGAAATAACAATAGCTATTTAGAAAAGATGATTGAACAGGTGTTAAAAAATACTGACTACCGAATTGCTCATAATCAACGTATTAATCCAGCATTTTTATTTGCTGCTTTCTTCTGGTATCCGATTATGGAACAAACACAATTAACGTGTGTTGAAAGTGGCTTACAATTCCATGATGCTTTTTCAATGGCTATCAATGATATTTTAAGTGAACAATGTCAAATTATTGCTATTCCAAAACGTTTAACATCAATAATGGGTGATATTTGGCGACTACAATTACGTATGAAAAAGCGTGAAGGTAAACGTGCATTTGCCATTTTAGAACATCCTAAATTCCGAGCGGCTTATGATTTATTAGAAATGCGGGCATCTATTGAAAAAGGGGAGTTATTGGATTTAGCAAAATGGTGGGATGAGTTCCAACATACCTCAATTGAGAAAAGAATTAGCATGGTTAACCAGTTGAGTAAAAGAAATAAACGCAGGGCTAAACATTAATTTTTCATTCGCACTTTTATAAATAACCGCTATAATGCTTAAATTAAAATAATCATCATTACTTTTAATCATTAATGAAAAAATTAGCGCCTTCATTTATCGCAATAACCGTTACTCTATGTCTCTATAATAGTAGCAGTTATGCTATCGGATTACCTAAAGCTATTATTAATAATCCACAATGCCTCATCGATGTGCCTAAATTCGATCGCCCATTAGTTGAGGGTGATATCCAAACACTGCCTGTTGATGCTGAAGCAAACCAGTTTGAAGCACTTTATCCAAACAAAATAATTTATCAAGGTGATGTAGTTGTCGAACAAGGCAATCGTACCGTACAAGCAGATAGAGTAACGATTGATTCTCATGATAAAAATAATCGACTTGTTACTTTGCAAGGCGATATTACTTATCAAGATAATTTGATAAGAATTAAAGGCAATGATGCCTTGATGAATCTTGATAATAATGATGCTAATATTACACCGAGTGATTATCATCTGGTTAACCGACTAGGCCGTGGTAACGCCGACGAGATGAAGCTTGAAAAAAATCGCTATGTTATTTTGAAAAATGGTAGTTTTACATCTTGTCCTGTCGATGACAGCACATGGAGTGTAAAAGGTAGCACAGTGATTCATGATAATGAAGAGCAATTACTTGAAGTATGGAATGCAGTATTTCGTATTGGGAAAGTACCGGTTTTATATTCACCTTATTTACAGTTACCAACTGGTGATAAACGCCGTTCAGGCTTGCTAATGCCTAATTTAAATTATGATAGTGTCGATGGTATTGATTTTTCGTTACCAATTTATTGGAATATTGCACCTAACTATGATGCAACATTTACCCCAAGAATATTACAGCGTAGAGGCGTTCAGTTACAAACAGAGTTCCGCTATTTAAATCAATTAGGTTTAGGTACTGTAGCTTTTGACTGGCTACAACATGATAACAAATATGATGATGATCGAGATAGATTATTAAATGGTCAAAATTATGATGATAACCGCCATCGTTGGTTATTCTACTGGAAAAACGATGAGTTAATTAATTACAATTGGCGTTTTAAGGCAGATACTACAAGAGTAAGCGATAATCAATATCTAACAGATTTGAACTCTAAATATGCGTCACAAACAGCTGGATATTTAACTCAATTTTATAAAATTGGCTACAATGATCCTAGTTGGGATATTACTCTGGGTTATAGACACTTCCAAGCATTCCATGATGGAGTTAGAGATTCACTATACCAAACTCAACCACAATTAAATATGAACTATTATAATTATGATTTTGGTCCATTTAAATTCAAAACCTTTTCACAAGTATCACGCTTTTTAAGTTCAGGCAAAAATAATCCGAAAGCTTGGCGTGCACATATTGAACCTACTCTTGATTATACTATCACCAATACATGGGCTTCATTAAGTGCGTCTGGTGGTTTAATGGCAACGCACTACAACCAAGATAATATAAAAAAATCTATTGAAAGATACCAAAACTTAGACAAGAGTGTTAATCGTTTTATGCCTAAATTTAGTATCGATGGAAAAGTCATTTTTGAGCGTGATTTTGATCTGATTGAGGGTTATACCCAAACTTTAGAGCCACGAGTAAAATATACATATATTCCATATCGCAATCAGTCAAATATTGGCAGCTATGATTCTACTTTCTTACAATACGATTATATCGGTCTATTTAGAGATCTCCCTTATAGTGGGTTAGATCGCATTGCATCAGCTAATAATATCGCGACAGGTGTGACGACCCGTTTTTACGATGAAAGCAAGGTAGAAAAATTTAATTTATCAATCGGACAAATCACCTATTTTACTAAATCAAAAACCAGTGAACACAATACCGAAATAGACAAAAATTCTGATACAGGTAGTATTACTTGGGCATCGGATAATTTCTGGCGTATTACTGACGATGTGATTTTTAGAAGTGGCGTACAATACGATACCCGTATTGATACTATTTCTTTAGCCAACACGATACTTGAATATCGCCCTTCAAGTGAGAAATTACTACAGCTATCATATCGTTATGCTAATCATAATTATATCAATACGGTAGATAAAAGTTCGTTATATAGAGGCTATAAACAAGATATTTCCCAAGCAGGTATTGTGACTACTTGGCCATTATCTCAAACTATAGATGCTGTTGGTTCTTATTATTATGATATTAAATTGGGGCAAACCGCAGATGGTTCAGTTGGATTACATTATAGTGACTGCTGTTGGGGTATGACTGTTCAATATGGACGTAAATTGACAGATTGGGATTGGATATCCCATGATAGTAAATATGAAAATAAACTTTCAGTTAATTTTGAGTTAATGGGCTTAGGCCATAATCGTGATGTAAAAGCAAAAATGTTGAATTTTGGTAAACTACCTTATACAACAGCGTTTGAATAATTATATTAGTAACGCACAACATAACTAATTAACTTAATTACAGTTATTGTCAACTGTAGCAAATAAAATGAGTTGAATAATATGAAAATATCTAAATTACTTATCGCTTTAAACTTAAGTTTAAGTATAGCAGTGATTAATCCTTTATCAGCTAATGCTGCCGCTAAAGTCGTTGAGCAAGTTGCTGCAGTAGTTAATAACAATGTCATATTAGAAAGTGACGTTAATGATATGTTAAAAACTATAAAAGCAAGCACTGATCCACGTAATTTGCCAAATGATAACGTACTGAGGCAACAAATTCTTGATCGTTTAATTGTTGAAAATCTAATCTTGCAAAAAGCCGCTAAAGCTAAAATTACAGTGAGTGATGATCAAGTGAGCAATGCGATTGCTAAAATCGCAGAAGAAAATGGTATGACAATCGATCAACTTAGAAGCAAACTTTCAACAATGGGAATAAGTTATAGCGCTTATCGTGAACGTATACATAACGATATGTTAATAGACCAAGCCCGAATGAACGAAGTCAGACCAAGAATTAAAATCTCTGAAAAAGAGGTCGAAAACTTAGCTAAAAATATGTCTCAACAAACCTCTAACAATATAGATGTTAAAGTAAGCCATATTCTTATATCCGTTCCAGAAAAAGCCTCTAAACAACAAATAGATGATGCGACTAACAAAGCAACCGACATTATCCGTCGAGCCGAAAAAGGTGAAAGTTTTGCGAAATTAGCGACCTCATATTCAAATGATGATCTTGCTTTAAAAGGTGGTGATATGGGCTGGCATAAACTCAATGAACTACCTACCATTTTTGAAGAAAGATTAATTCGAGCACCAAAAGGAAGTATTATTGGCCCAATTCGATCCGGTGTTGGATTACATATTTTAAAAGTTGATGATACACGTTCTGAAGCACCGAAAAAATTCACCATTGATGAATTTAATGCTCGCCATATCCTAATTAAAACTAATGTGCTTGTAACAGACCAAATTGCCAAACAAAAACTGTCTGATATCCGTAAATCCATAGTAAGTGGAGCGACAACCTTTGAAGCAGCAGCTAAAGCTAATTCTCAAGACCCAGGTTCTGCTGAAAGTGGCGGTAATTTAGGTTGGAGTCGAGCCGATGTTTATGATGCTGGTTTTAGAAATGCATTAGTTCAATTAAAAAAAGGCGAAATTAGTCAACCAATCAAATCATCGTTTGGATGGCATTTGATCCAATTAATCGATACTAAACAGACTGATGGTACAAATGCAGTGAAACAAGATCAAGCTTATCGATTAATTTTCAACCGTAAATTTGGTGAAGAAGCGCAAGTATGGATCCAAGAATTAAAAGGCGATGCTTATATCAAAATCACAGGTGAAGAAAAACATGACTAACCGTGTACACCAAGGTCACTTTGCCCGTAAACGATTCGGGCAAAACTTTTTACATGATGATTATATTATTGAAAGTATTGTCGCAGCTATTCAACCTAAATCAGATCAGGCTCTTGTAGAGATCGGTCCTGGTCTAGCTGCATTAACAGTGCCAGTCAGTAAATATGTTGACCATCTAACAGTTATAGAAATTGATAGAGATTTAGCCAGTAGATTGATTGATAATCCTTTATTAAACAATAAATTAACTGTTATTGAACAAGATGCTCTAACCTTTAACTTTAATGAGTTAAATCAACAATTAGGTAAACCATTAAGAGTATTTGGTAACTTACCCTATAACATTTCTACACCGTTAATGTTCCATTTATTTGAATATGCCAATATCATTGATGATATGCATTTTATGCTACAAAAAGAAGTAGTCACGCGACTTGTCGCGGCACCAAATAGTAAAGATTACGGAAGATTAAGTGTAATGGCACAATATTATTGCCAAATTATTCCTGTGTTAGAAGTTCCGCCTACCGCGTTCAAACCGGCACCTAAAGTTAACTCTGCTGTTGTCAAGTTAATTCCTTACAAACAAAAACCTTATTTAGTTGATGATGTTAAAATACTTTCTCGCATCACTACAGAAGCCTTTAATCAAAGACGCAAAACGATTCGCAATAGTTTAAGTAATATGTTTACAACAGACCAATTAATTGAATTAGATATTGACCCTAATTTACGTGCTGAAAATTTGTCAGTACAACAATATTGTAAACTTGCAAACGCATGGAAATAATATTATGGCAAACCTAATCATTGGTGATATTCATGGTTGTTATGATGAGTTTATGCGTTTGCTTGATAAAGCGAGTTTTTCATCATCTGATACTTTGTGGTTAACCGGTGATTTGGTTGCCAGAGGACCAAAATCGTTAGACGTGCTTAGATTTGTAAAAAATTTAAGTAGTCAAATTCGTTTAGTTTTAGGTAATCATGATTTACATTTATTATCGATTTATGCCAATGTAACATTAGCAAAAAAGAAAGATAATCTTGACAGTGTGATCAATGCGCCTGATTACGATGAATTAATGAATTGGTTACGTAAACAACCATTAGTTCAAATAGATGAAAAGTTAAAACTGATTATGACTCACGCGGGTATTTCACCTCAATGGGATCTTGATACATTAAAAAAATGTGCCAATGACTTAAATGTTATGTTATCGAGTGATTCATATCCACTTTTTCTCGACAAAATGTACGGTAATTTCCCTGATGAATGGTCTTGTGATTTACATGGATTAGATCGGTTACGTTACATTGCTAATGCACTCACACGAATGCGGTTTTGTTATGAAGATGGCCGACTTGATTTTTATTTCAAAAAATCACCAGATCAAGCGCCTACAAAACTTAAACCTTGGTTTTTATTACCTTCAAAAATTCCAGCTCAATACAGTATCGCTTTTGGCCATTGGGCCGCTTTAAATGGTAAAGGTACTCCAGATAATATTTATGCTCTCGATACTGGCTGTTGTTGGGGCGGTAAATTAACATGCTTGCGTTTTGAAGATAAAAAATATTTCAAAAAACGAAATATAGAAGCGAAAAGCTAACATTACGACTAAAAGGGCTAATTATGATATCTGTATTATCAGTCATAAAATTAATTTGGAAAACCATCAACGTTTTTAGACAAATTTTTCTAAATATAATATTTTTTATTGCTATTATTCTTATTTTTAGTGGTATTGAACTGATAAAAGATTTGAAAAAACAGGATGTCGTTCCACAATATGGCACGCTTGTACTTGATTTAGAAGGTGTTATTGTTGATAGTACGCGATATGACGATGAAATTTATGCGTTACAAAATAAAATATATGGCAAAAAAGTAAATACTTCTCGTGAAAATAGTTTATTTGAATTAACACAAAAAATAGCGCAAGCAACAACAGATCCTAATATTGATGGTATGGTTTTAAAATTGGATAATTTTGTTGGGGCAGATATGAGCTCATTACAATATGTGGGTAAATATTTATCCAAATTTAGAGAAGCCAATAAGCCAATTTATGCAATTGGTTCCAATTTTAATCAAAGCCAATATTATCTAGCCAGTTATGCCAATAAAATTTATTTAACACCATTAGGTGCAGTCAGTGTATACGGGCTATCAGCCAATAATCTGTATTATAAAACCTTATTAGATAATTTAAAAATTAATACTCATGTTTTCCGAGTAGGCACATACAAATCTGCAATTGAACCATTCATTCGAGACGATATGTCAGATGCAGCAAAAAGCAATACGACGCGCTGGCTTTCAGCCATGTGGGAAAATTATCTTAATGATATTTCAGCACAACGTAAAAAAGCCCCTAGTCAATTAGTTCCAAATCCTGATGATATGTTATCAGAGTTAAAAGCAGCTAAAGGAAGTATGAGTCAATATGCGTTATCTACTGGTTTAGTAGACGTTGTTGCATCCAATTATCAATATGATCTCGATATTGTTCAGAATCAACATCAATTAAGTATTTATGACTATAAATTGACAGAAAAAGATGAACAAACTGACGATAAACCATTAATCGCTGTTGTTTTTGTCAATGGTACGATAACTGACAGTGAAAATAATACTGATATAGCTGGCAGCCAAGATATTGTTGAACAGCTTAGAAATATCCGTAACAACTTGGATAATCAAAATGTTCAAGCTGTTATATTACGAGTTAATAGTCCTGGCGGAAGTGTTGACGCCTCAGAGGCCATTCGCAGTGAATTAGAAGCACTACGCAGTTATCAAATTCCTGTAGTAGTTTCAATGGGCGGAATGGCCGCATCTGGTGGATATTGGATATCGACAGCATCAGACTACATTATTGCTAGTCCGAATACAATCACTGGCTCTATTGGTATTTTTGGTATCATTCCAACCTTTGAAAAATCATTATCTCACATTGGTGTTTACAATGATGGAGTTGCGACATCACCACTTGCAAATAATAGTGTTACTCGAAATCTACCGGATGAAATGAGCCAACTTATACAAATGAATATTGATAATGGATACAATACCTTTATTTCATTGGTTGCTAAAGCAAGAAATATGTCAACAGAACAAGTGGATAAAATAGCCCAAGGTCAAGTTTGGTTAGGTTCAGAAGCAAGTAACATTGGTTTAGTTGATAAACTTGGTGATTTTGATGATGCTATCGAAACAGCCGCTACATTGGCCAATTTAACGGATTACAAAATTGACTGGCTTAAACCAGATGTCAGTTGGTTCAATAGTTTTTATTCTGAAATGCTAACAATGCTGCCAAAATCAACTGCCGAAATATTTTTTGATCAATTACCACAAGCAAAACAGTTAAAACAACAAGTGTCTTTATGGAATAAATTTCACGATAGCCAAAATCGCTATATTTATTGTTTAAACTGCGCTGATGTTCGTTAAGAATTCTTCTCTATCCTTTTAAATAAAAGGATAGAGAACTAACTAGTTCGAAGGTTGATAAAAATAACGCATATTGCCTATTGCCGCTTGGATATAGCTATAGTTAGGCGTTGCATCAATCTCATGATTGTGCGAATCCATATAATGACTAATACCTAGTCTGTTAACAAGATAAATATTATCCGGTGTGCGAACAGCATAGGAACTATAATTTGACATCAATAACCAGTTACGATTAGTGATTGGGTTAAATAAATCATACCCTGTTGAATAATCACTTATATCATTTTCCACATATAAATAATGTTTCATTAATGACGGTACTACATCTTCGTGACTAGTCAGTTTAGCGGCATTATCTTTTAACTGCTCTAAATTTTTAGCGCCAATAATGATAAACGGAACTTTGGTTTGAGCATCGGTATAATTACCATTGTGCCCCCAAAAACCAAGCTTATTATCATTCATTTCTTGACCATGGTCACCAGTAATAATAATTAACGTATTATCCAACGTTCCCGATCTAATTAGTTCATCATAAACATTTTGCAATAAATAATCATCATAATAGACGCTTTGTTTATAACGATTGAAAATTGGCACAGGATCAGTATTATTATTTAATGTCATATAATCAAGGTCACCAATTGGCTTAAATTTTACCTCAAAATCATCTGGAAAATCATAAGCGTGAGGTGCGTCATAAAATAAAAATGAGAAACTTGGTTTAGAGGTATCACGTTGTTTATACCATGCTAACCAATCGTTTGTGATCTGTTTATCGCGACTTGAAGCTCGGCCATCGTGACTACTTATTCTTAAATTTTTAATTGTTGCAAATACGGTGCGATCAAATTCAGGGGCAGTCACCTTAGCTGAGGTAAAAATACCAATATTAAAATTTTCTTTTTGTAATGTCGTAACGAACAAAGATGGAACACTATTACGCAAAAAGGCATCCCAGTAAGTACCAGGGATACCATAAAATAACCCAAAGATACCTGTCCGAGTAGCGTTACCCGTTGAATAATGATTATTGAAAATAACACCATTATTTTGTTGTGCAAAATGATAAGTATTAGGAGAAATTTGCTCACTAAATGTATCATAACGCCAAGAGTCTAATACAATAAACATAATATTTTGAGGTTTATTGTTATCAGAATTAATAATAAGCGTATGTTTAGGATAATGAATTCCTGTATGTTCATCATCTTTTTCATAAATAACTTTTCGTTGCCCTTGTTTATCAAAAAATTCCATTATTTTTTTTGATGTAAACGGACGATATAAGGGAATATATTCTTTTACTACCATAATTGGAGAATAAGCATAATAAAAAGCAATCATGTGCACAATATGGCTAATAAAAAAAGCAAAAATAAGAAAAATAGTAGATAAACGTAGAAATTTAGACTTAGTGTGTGCTATTGCAAATTTGTTATTAATCCAATAAAGAATAAAGCACTCTAGGCAAAGTGAAGCAATGATTAATGTCAACATCAAGCAATAAGTGAATAGCGAAAAATCCACCACTTGCCCAGAAAATACCATTGATATAACAGAGAGATTTATGTGAAATCGGTATTGTTGAAAAACAATAGTATCAATAAATAATCCAATTTGAAAAAAACCAAATAATACAATCAAAATGAGATTACGAAGACATGGTTTTATCCAAAGCAGCGGAATACAAATAATTAAAAGCAATAAATAAACTGAGAAAAAGTGTCCAATTACTGCGAAAATTGAAAAGGTAATTCCGGTCCAATTAAATAACGCTCCAGGAACAACAAAATAACGAATGGCAATGATTGATGAAATAAAAATGTTTATTAGAACAAAGGAATATAATTTTTTCACAGTAATTCTCTAATATTAAACTTAATATTAAGTATATAAGAAATAAAAAACGGTATTCTATATTAAAACACAGTATTTTCCGCGAAAATTTTAATATAAAAGACTAAAAAAACAAATTACTAATAAAAAACTAACAAAAAAGGCTCTTAATAGAGCCCTTTAAATCTATAAAAATACCATTATCGACGATCGCCAAAAATCCTTAGCAGCATAATGAACAAGTTAATGAAATCAAGATATAAAGTTAATGCACCTAAAATGACAAAACGTCTAAATACATTTTGATCATCATAAGATATATTTTCACCTAACTCTTTGAGTTTTTGATTATCATAAGCAGTTAATCCTGCAAAAACAAACACGCCAATGTAAGTTACAGCCCACATTAATGGCTCACTCTTTAAAAAGAGATTAACCAATGAGGCAATCACAATACCAATTAGTCCCATAAATAAAAAGCGACCGAAGGCTGATAAATCACGTTTTGTGGTATAGCCATAAAAAGCCATCGCAGCAAACATGCCTGCTGTAATAAAAAATACACTCGCAATCGAAGACGAAGTATAAACTATAAAATAGATAGAAAACGTACAACCATTTAAAACAGAATAGAGCATAAACAATGTGGTTGCCGCTGCGCCAGATAAACGATCGATAAAACCAGAAATAACAAAAACTAGCCCTAGCTCAGCAATTAATAATACCCACATACCTCGATATAATAACTGTAATAATTGCAGATTAGTTGATGCATACCATGCAACTAAAGCTGTTAATAATAGTCCAACAGTCATCCAGCCGTAAACATGACTCATATAGGTTTGTACACGACTTGTCGATTTTTCGATTATTGAACTATTAGATGAATAATTTGCCATCCTTTACCTCTTATAAAATATTATGTAACATACTCAATCTATTATATATTAAATGGAGATTAAAGCCATTTTTTCAATGCTTGTATATCAGAATTTTTAGGCTCGACCCAATTATCCCCATTACCTGTACGTTCTTTTTTCCAAAAAGGCGCTTGTGTTTTTAATACATCCATTATAAATTCAGCTGCAGCAAAAGCATCCGCACGATGGGCACTACTGACTCCGACAAAAACGATTTGTTCATTATTATTTATTTCACCTACTCGGTGAATCACGGCCACACGACTTAATTGCCAACGCTCACGAGCTTGATTAACAATTTGACGTAGTACTTTTTCTGTCATGCCAGAATAGTGTTCTAAAAAAAGGCTAAGAGGCAGCTCGTCAACTGAACGAACTTTACCTATAAATGTTACAACCGCACCGTCTTGCGATAGTTCTGATAACCAAGCACTTAATTTGTTGGCATCTATTTGCTCATCACCAACTTGAATGATATCCATATTTTCAGCCGCCTGTCACAGGAGGAAAAAAAGCGATTTCATCATCAGGTTGTATTATATAATCAAAATCGACCAATGATTGATTAACAGCACATAATACAGTTTTTTCTGTTAATGCCATTGACCATTTATTGCCTTGCTGGCTTAATTTTTGTAAAAGGTCAGAAATCGACAATTGACTAACATCTAATAAGATACTTTCAACACCAATGAGCTCTCTTATTTGAGCAAAAAAAATAATTCTATTCATACTTTGACTATTTTAGTATTAGATTGCAAAATCACCCGATTTACCACCCGTTTTAGTTAATAATCTTACTTGAGTGATAACCATGTCTTTTTGTACAGCTTTACACATATCATATATCGTTAAAGCCGCTACAGATGCAGCAACCAATGCTTCCATTTCAACACCTGTTTGACCTTGCAATCGACATACGGACTCAATTCTAACACAAGAATTAACAATATCAGCTTCAATATTAACTTCAACTTTACTCAGTAAAAGCGGATGACAAAGGGGAATAAGTTCCCAAGTTTTTTTAGCGGCTTGAATACCTGCAATTCTAGCAGTGGCAAAAACGTCACCTTTGTGATGTTTACCTTCAATAATCATGTTTAATGTTGCTGAGTTCATCATAACCTGTGACTCAGCTCTTGCTTCCCGTGCCGTTATTTGTTTATTGGACACATCAACCATATGTGCATCACCATTATGATTAATATGTGAAAAGTTTTCTGGCATTTTGTATTCCTTAAAAAATATCACTAATTCTAATCTGCCAAGATAACAAATTTTATAAAACGATACCATATTTCGATCAATGGGTTACCATTTAAATTTTAAAGTTTAATCGCAAACTTATTAGATAAAATCCATAAAAAACAAATGATGTCAGCTAGCTTTTGCGAGTTATATAAAAACTCAGTACAATATTGACCTTGATTAATTTTACTTGTGACACTTAATGCTGATCGCTCATGTAGCCTTACCGGTACCGCTTTACCAACTTTATGACTATTGCTTAACTTCACCTGCTCAAGTGGGTATGCGGGTAAAAGTCCCTTTTGGTAAACGTTTTGCTATAGGTATTATTGTTAAAATAGATCAGCAAACCGACATTGAAATTGAACACTTAAAATCAATTGTCTCAATAATTGACGAGCAACCGTTGTTCACAAATTCAATTTGGAAATTATTAAATTGGGCAGCTAATTACTATCATTATCCCATTGGCGAAGTTTTGTTTCACGCTATGCCTATTTTGTTACGCCAAGGTCGCAAAGCTTGCCAAGATGAAATTAAACAATGGCAACTGACGCAATTAGGTCAACATATTGATTTAAATACATTATCAAGAGCACCAAAACAAAAATTGTTATTATCTTTATTTAGAAATAATCAGTTGCATGATTCAGATTTAAGCTTAACTGTATATCATCAGTTACAAAAAAAACAATTGATTACCCAAATCAGTCAACAACCAAATAACATTCCATGGCAATCTAGTTTTTCAACTAATCGCAATACTATTGTATTAAATAACGAACAAATCCAAGCCATTAATACCATCAATCAACAAAATGATCATTTTTCAGTATTTTTGTTAGAAGGGATCACTGGATCAGGTAAAACGGAAGTTTATTTAAATGTCCTTACTGGCATTTTAGCAAAAGGCAAGCAGGCTTTAGTATTAGTACCCGAAATTAGTTTAACGCCACAAACAATTAGACGTTTTGAACAACGCTTTAACGCACCGATTGATATTTTACATTCAGGATTAACCGATAAGCAACGGTTGAATGTTTGGTTAAGGAGTAAGAATGGTGAAAATGCCATTGTCGTTGGTACTCGCTCTTCAGTTTTTACACCGTTTAAAGACTTGGGCATAATTATTATTGATGAAGAACATGATAGCTCTTATAAACAACAAGAAGGATGGCGTTATAATGCAAGGGATTTAGCCATTATTCGTGCCAAATTCGATAATATCCCTATATTATTAGGTTCTGCAACACCGTCACTTGAAACCTTGAATAATGTCCAAAATCACCGTTATCAATTATTACAGTTAACTAAACGAGCAGGAAATGCACAACTAGCAAAACAATCTATCTTAGATATAAGAGGATTAGTCTTATCGGCTGGATTATCTCAACCCCTTATTGAACAAATAAAAAAACATCTAAACAATAACAATCAAGTCATGTTATTCTTAAATCGACGAGGTTTTTCACCTTTATTGATATGCCATGATTGTGGTTGGATTGCTGAGTGCCCACGTTGTGATAGACCGTATACCTTTCACCAACAGCAAAATAAACTCAGTTGCCATTATTGCGATACCCCAAGAGGGGTACCTAAACAATGCCCTAAATGTGGTTCAACGCACTTAGTACCCGTTGGATTTGGTACCGAACAACTTGAAAAACAATTAGCAATATTATTTCCAGAAATAAAAATTAGCCGAATTGATCGTGATACTGTATCTAAAAAAGGTGCACTCGATACATATTTACAAACTATTGAGCAAGGTGGTGCTCACATTTTAGTTGGTACCCAAATTTTAGCTAAAGGCCATCACTTTCCGAATGTTACTTTAGTTGGTATTGTTGATGTTGATGGTGCATTGTTTTCAAGTGATTTTCGCGCAACAGAGCGATTTGCACAAATCTATACGCAAGTATCTGGTAGAGCAGGACGTGAGGCCAAAGCAGGTGAAGTCATTTTACAAACCTATCATCCAGATCATCCTTTATTAAATATTTTGCTTCATCAAGGATATCAAGAGTTTGCCAAACAGACGTTGCTAGAGCGTCAAAAAACCTTATTACCGCCATTTAGTTACCAGACATTAATTCGTGCAGCAGATCGTAATAATCAATATGCACCAGCATTTTTACAACGTATAGATGAGTGGTTAAAAATGCATTGTGACGATCCTGCTTTATGGTTACTTGGTCCAATGCCAGCAAATCAAGCCAAAAAAGCGGGGTACAACCGTTGGCAGTTATTAGTACAACATACTAATCGACAAAAGCTTCAAACTATTTTAGATCAATTAATTATAACAATAGAAAAATGGAATGAATCAAGCAAAGTTAGGTGGAGCATAGATGTTGATCCTATAGATAATTAATCGAAGCCATCTAGATAAACAGCCGACGAGGTTCTCAGTCGACTGCCTAATTACGTTATAATGCTATTTTACCAGCATTTTTATCCAATGTTGCTTGACCAATACCTGATACCTCTTTTAATTGTTCTACTGAAACAAAAGGCCCAAATTTTTCACGATACTCAACGATTTTTTTAGCTTTACTTGCGCCTATTCCTGTTAATACTTTTGTGAGTTCCTCTGCCGAAGCGGTATTGATATTGACTTGAGTGATTTGTTGCTGATCTTGTTTAGCTACTTCATTAGGTAACTTATCAGCTAAACTTACATTAGAAAACGCTAGACTCGATAATAAAAGACAGATTAGGGAAAATAGTTTCATTTGATTAACCTCTTAAATATAGTTATGCAATTAATATGCTTTATTACTATGTCATTGAATAAAACTATATGGCGTTAATCATTTAAAAAATGAGAAAAGTCACCTAAGTGACTTTTCTAAATTAAACAAATTTTCTGTAATTTTACGAACTACATCACAAATTTGCATCCGGCATTATTTCGATTTTAGCTTTAGAACGGATATCTTCAGCTAAATAATAATAGGTATTATTCATGAATAATGGTAATAATTCTGATGATATATCTTTCGATTCGCTAGGGGTATTAACACCCGTTAACACAACAACTGTTGCGCTTTTATCATTCAAATATTCTACGCCATACACGCGTTTAGATGTTGTTGAAGGTACCAGATCAAACACCATATTTATAACACGCGCATCGAGATCATTGTCATTACGATGTAGGGTATAATTTTTGGAAAATTGCACATTTGCCGAACTACCTTTATTATTTAATTGTTCCATTGTGCTATTAACAGTAGCTTGAAAACGACTATTGGCAATATCTTGATGTAATTTTTTATTAATTTCATCTTTAACTTCATCAAAAGGTGCAATACCTTCTGGTCGATAATCAACCACCTGAATGACAAAATCAGACAAATCTAAACCTTGTCCGACGGTTATCATTTCAGACACTTTACCTGTTACTTTACCATCAACTATCATTTCATCACTAAAAGCAACATCTCTAACTTCAGGATAACGTAAAATAGTTGATACATCATTAAAATAAGCCCAATCAGAATTAAATAGTGGTAAATCAGATTCTTTAGCAATCAATTCTAATGAATTAGGATTTTTGTTAACTGCAGCTTGGATTTTCTGTTCTACAGTTTCAAATGCATTTTTTATTTTCGAATTCTTAAGTTTTGATTCGATAATAGACTTAGCATAATCAAAATCCATTGCTTTAGCGGGTTGAATATCATCTAATTTGACAATAAGATATCCTTCATCAACAGCAATAGGATTAGATATTTGCCCTATTGTATCCAAGTGTGCATCTTTAAATGCCTGTGGTAAAGAATCATCATCAACAAACCAACCTAATGAACCATTTTTACCATATGGAGATGCATTATCTTGATTAACAGTTTTAGCAATACTTTCAAAATTGCTACCTGATGCTAATTCATTAACAATATCATCAGCCTCATGTTTATCTTTGATATAAATTACACTATAAGATTTTTTTGCAGGAAAAGTATAATCTTTAATATTGTTATTAAATTCTTGTTTTACCTCATCACCACTGACATGAATTTTTTTATTATATTGATATTCTTCATTTAAAATATAATTAAATTTCACTCTCTCTTTTTTATAAAATTCACTTTGGTGTTCGTCATAATATTTTTGCTCATCCTCTAACGTAATTTTCACATCATCGAGATTAACAATATTGGGATTAATCGCTGCTGTATAAATGGTTCGAGTTTGCTCCTTCAATTTAGAAATTTCTGAGTCCACAGGTAAAACAAAACTCGAATTGATTAGAGCGTCTATGACTTGTTGTTGTTGTAAAGATGATCTTATACCTTCACCATAAGTATCTGGTGTGTAACCATTGGCAGCTAAGAGGTCTAAATATTTTTCATTACTAAATTTACCATTGTCAAAAAATACTCTTTGCTGTCTTATAAACTCTTTTACTTGGTCATTACTTATATTTGCACCAAGTTGTTGAGAAAATTTATAGGCTAAATAGTTGGTAATTTCAGAATAAAATACGTTCCGACGAAGTTGTTTAATAAATGCAGGATCACCCATTGACGTTGAGGTAACTTCTTTTGCGCGTGCTTCAAATTCAGCTCGACTAATACCTTCTCCATCAACTTTTGCAATATATAGTGTAGCATCGTTAGCTTTGTTACTACCACCAAACCCAAAAAAACCAATCCCTGTAAATATAAAAGATAAAATAATGATTGCAAAAATAATCTTAACGACAATATTATTTGCCGCTTTACGGATTGTATCCATCATTTCTTGCTTTTCTCCATACACCTTAAGTTTTAATTTGGCAAGTATAGCATATTTAGTTAAATTGGCTATTATCGGAATTATCCGAGATAAAAAAAAAGATCAACATCAGTTGATCTTTTTAATTTTAAGGATGATTAATTCAATCGGGCATGTGTAGGAATTTTAGTTTTCACTACTTTTGTAGCCTTTTTTGAAGAGGGTTTTAATTTAATGTTTTTTTTCAGTGGTTCGATACCAAATGGATTATTTTGTAATGCAATGGTGATCACGTCATCAATCCATTGAACAGGTCTGATATCAACTTCTGATTTTACATTATCAGGTATTTCCTCTAAATCTTTAACATTATCCTTTGGTATAATTACTGTTTTAATGCCACCGCGATGTGCTGCCAGTAATTTCTCTTTTAGTCCACCAATAGGTAACACTTCACCACGTAAAGTTATTTCACCTGTCATGGCAACATCTGACCGGACAGGATTACCCGTTAGTGTCGAAATTAATGATGTACACATGGCAATACCAGCACTTGGTCCATCCTTTGGTGTCGCACCATCAGGAACATGTACATGTATATCGCGTTTTTCGTAAAAATCGCTATTAATACCTAATTTTTCTGCTCGAGAACGTACCACCGTCAATGCCGTTTGGATAGACTCTTGCATAACATCACCTAACGAGCCTGTGTATGTTAGTTTTCCTTTACCAGGAACACTCACCGATTCAATTGTCAATAAATCACCACCAACTTCTGTCCAAGCAAGACCAATAACTTGCCCTACGCGATTTTCGTTGTCAGTTTTACCGTAATCAAACCGTTGAATACCTAAGAAATCCTTCAAATTATCTTGCGTAATCGTTACTTTTTTCAACTTACTGTTTAAGGCTAATTGCTTAACCACTTTACGGCAAATTTTGGCAATTTCTCGTTCTAAACTACGTACACCAGCCTCTCGAGTATAATAACGAATAATGCCGATAATCGCTGAATCATCAATCTCTATTTCTTTTGATTTTAATCCATTATTTTCAATCTGTTTCGAAATTAAATGCTGCTTTGCAATATTCAATTTTTCGTCTTCGGTATAGCCTGATAGACGAATGACTTCCATCCTATCTAATAAAGGAGCAGGAATATTCATTGAATTCGCCGTAGCAACAAACATCACATCCGACAAGTCATAATCAACTTCTAAGTAGTGATCACTAAATGCATTATTTTGTTCTGGATCAAGCACTTCTAATAATGCAGAAGCAGGATCACCCCGCATATCTGATGCCATTTTATCAATTTCATCAAGTAAAAATAACGGATTTTTGACACCGACCTTAACCATACGTTGTATCAATTTACCAGGCATAGAACCAATATAAGTACGTCTATGACCACGAATCTCGGCTTCGTCACGAACACCACCAAGAGCCATACGTACATATTGACGACCTGTTGCTTTAGCAATAGATTGGCCTAACGATGTTTTACCTACCCCTGGAGGACCAACTAAACATAAAATTGGACCTTTGACCTTATTAACTCGTCCTTGTACGGCTAAGTACTCTAAAATACGGTCTTTAACTCGCTCTAAACCATAATGATCTTTATCCAAAACTTTCTGTGCTGCTTCAATATCTTTTTTGACTTTCGAACGTTTATGCCACGGAATCTGTATCATCCAGTCAATATAACCACGAACCACTGTTGCTTCAGCAGACATTGCCGGCATCATTTTGAGTTTATTAAGCTCCGCTAATGCTTTTTCGGTCGCTTCTTGAGGCATCTTTGCCTTAGTAATTTTCTCTTTTAGTTCTTCATATTCATCAGGTTTATTATCAATATCACCCAATTCTTTATGGATTGCTTTGATCTGTTCGTTAAGATAATACTCTTTTTGCGCTTTTTCCATTTGCTGTTTAACGCGCTGGCGGATATTTTTTTCAACTTGTAATAAATCAATTTCCGCTTCCATCAATGAGATAAGCAATTCAAAACGCTTTTCTAAATTAGCGGTAACAAGTAACTCTTGTTTTTGTTCAACTTTTAAAAATAGCGTAGCTGCAATTGAATCAGCAAGTTGAGAAGGCTCTTTGATTAATCGAATTGAATCGACAACTTCTTGTGTGACTTTTTTATTCAGTTTTGCATAATCATCAAAATTAGAAAGTACTACCCGCATTAAAGCTTCATTTAAATCACTATCTTTATTTTTTTCATGCAATGGTTGAATACTAGCAACGAAAAAATCATCTTCTTTTTGTTCAACAATATCAACAATTTTCGCTCTTTCGACGCCTTCAACTAATACTTTTACAGTGCCATCAGGCAGTTGAAGTAATTGCAAAATATTTGCTACAGTACCAATTTCATATAAATCATCAATCTCAGGATCATCTTGTGAAGGATTTTTTTGGGTTACAAGAAAAACTTGTTTGTCCATTTCCATTGCACTTTCAAGACAACGTATTGATTTATTACGACCAACAAAGAGAGGGATTACCATATGTGGAAAAACAACGACATCACGTAATGGTAAAATAGGCATAATCATTTGGTTAGTTTGTTTTGTTTTCATTTTATTCTCTCTAATAGTACAAAACCTATTATGTTGATATTGGGGTCGTTTTTAGATATTCAAGTCTATTATTTATGATTTAAATACATACTATTCCTGAAACATCTTGACAATATCTATACGATCTATACGTAATTATACCTAAACTATTTGAACTAATGCTTGTGAGTCAAAAACTAACAAGCATATCTAAAATTATGCTGAAAGCTCAACATTATCTCGGTATACTAAACTTGGCGCTTGAGACTGTTCAACTGTTTCTTTTTCAACTATCACTTTTTTAATATTTTTGTTTGATGGTAAGTCATACATAGTATCTAACAAAATATTTTCAACAATTGAACGCAAGCCTCGTGCTCCAGTTTTTCGTTTTAAAGCTTTAGTTGCAATAGCAGCTAATGCCTCTGGAGTGAATTCAAGTTCAACACCATCTAAATCAAAAAGTGTTTCAAACTGTTTTGTTAATGCATTTTTCGGTTCAGTCAATATACTAATTAAAGCCTCTTTATCCAGTTCAGACAATGTGCCAATCACTGGTAATCGTCCAATAAATTCTGGAATCAAACCAAATTTGACTAAATCTTCCGATTCGATTTGCGCCAATAATTCGGATTCTGTTGCTTTATTTTTAGTACTTTTAACATCAGCGCCAAAACCTATGCCGGTGTTAGTAGAAACTCGATTTTCGATAACTTTATCTAAACCACTAAATGCGCCACCACAAATGAATAAAATTTTAGAAGTATCAACTTGTAAAAATTCCTGCTGCGGATGTTTACGCCCACCTTTAGGTGGAACCGAAGCAATAGTTCCTTCAATAATTTTTAAAAGTGCTTGTTGAACGCCTTCACCAGATACATCTCGAGTGATAGATGGATTATCAGATTTTCGAGAAATCTTATCGATTTCATCAACATAAATAATTCCACGTTGAGCTTTTTCAACATCATAGTCACAATTTTGTAATAACTTTTGAATGATATTTTCAACATCTTCACCGACATAACCAGCTTCAGTTAGCGTTGTTGCATCAGCCATAGCGAAAGGAACATCTAAAAAACGCGCTAACGTTTCAGCTAATAATGTTTTACCACTACCAGTTGGCCCGATTAATAGAATATTACTTTTACCTAATTCAACATCATTACGGCTAGCATGATTACGTAAGCGCTTATAGTGATTATAAACAGCAACGGATAAAACCTTTTTCGCTCGATCTTGACCAATCACATATTCATCAAGATGTTTTCGAATTTCATGTGGAGTTGGTAAAGGTTTGCTAATAAACTCTTCATGAGAAAGGAAGCTTTTAGTTTCTTCTTTTAAGATATCATTACATAATCCTATGCATTCGTTACAAATATAAATAGATGATGGACCAGCAATTAATTTACGAACTTCATGTTCACTTTTCCCACAAAAAGTACAATAGAGTAATTTTTCAGAACTTTCTTTATTCACTTTTACCACCTAATTTATTTATTATGATCGTTTACTGTATATGGCATCAACTAATCCATATTCAACTGCTTTTTCGGCAGACATAAAGTTATCACGATCGGTATCTTTTTCTATCACGCTGATATCTTGACCGGTATGCTTGGCTAAAATACTATTCAACCGACTTTTTACCTGTAAAATTTCCTGAGCATGAATTTGAATATCGGAAGCTTGTCCTTGAAAACCACCTAATGGTTGATGAATCATAACCCGAGCATTAGGTAAGCAGTAACGTTTACCTTTAGTGCCAGCAGTCAGTAGTAGTGACCCCATTGAACATGCTTGTCCCAAACAAATAGTGCTTACATCTGGTTTGATAAATTGCATTGTATCGTAAATAGCCATGCCTGCTGTGACGACACCGCCAGGTGAATTAATATATAAATAAATATCTTTTTCGGGATTTTCAGCTTCTAGAAATAACATCTGAGCAATAATTAAATTCGCCATATTATCTTCAACTTGACCAGTTAAAAATATAACGCGTTCTTTCAATAATCGTGAGTATATGTCGTAAGCTCTTTCTCCTCGCGAGCTTTGTTCAACAACCATTGGAATAACGCTCATATATGGTTCTAAAGGCATTTTCATCTCCTAATTAAACAAAATAGCCCAAACAGACAATCCTTATTTGGGCTCTAAAGTGATCTTTTTGATTAAATGAAACAGATAATAAAAAAAACTAAGCTACTTGTTGATTCATTAATTCAGAAAATGAGTAATTTTTATCTGTTACTTTAGCGCTAGCTAATAATAAATCAACAACTTGATCTTCTAATGCTACAGAACGAAGATTATCCATAGCTTTTTTATCTTTATGATAATATTCTATGACTTCTTTTGGATCTTCATAAGCTGTTGCAATTTCATCAATTAATGATTTCACTCGTGTTTCATCAGCTTTAAGTTTATTACTTTCAATGATTTCACCAAATAGTAATCCCACCGATACGCGACGTTTCGCTTCTGCTTCAAAAAGTTCTTTAGGTAATTCCATTGCTTGTTTCACATTACCACCAAAGCGAGAGACTGCTTGTTGGCGTAATACATCAATTTCGCGCTCAATTAAGGCATTAGGAACATCAATTTCATTATTTTTAACTAAACCATCAATGACTTGAGCTTTTATTTTGTTACGAATAGTTGCATTAAGCTCACGTAACATATTTTTACGCACTTCTGCACGTAAACTTTCAACAGTACCATCAGCAATACCAAATCGTTTGATAACGTCTTTATTTAATTCAGGTAGTTCTAGCTCTTCAACTTTGTTTAAGGTCGCAGCAAAAACAGCCGGTTTACCTTTTAAGTTTTCAGCATGATAGTCTTGAGGGAAAGTGACGTTAATATCAAATTTATCACCAGCTTTATGACCAACAATTGCATCTTCAAAGCCAGGAATCATACGGCCTTGACCTAAAACTAGAGTAAAATTATCCGCTTTTCCACCTTCAAATTCACTACCATCAACTTGACCAACAAAATCTAAAGTAACGCGATTTTGTTCTTGTGCAGATTGATCTACCTCTTTCCAAGTGCCTTGTTGTTTACGTAAAGTCTCGATCATTGTATCAATATCAGCATCATTTACTTCAGCGACAGGTTTTTCAACTTCAATTTTATCTAAATCTTTAATTTTAACATCCGGATAAACTTCAAATTCAACCGTATAAGTATAATCTTGTCCTTCTTTAAACTGAGTAGGAGAATAAGTTGGTGCGCCAGCTGGATTGATTTTTTCTTGAATAATTGCATCAACAAAATTTCGTTGCATTAAATCACTTAATGCATCTTGTAAAATAGAAGCCCCATAACGCTGCTCAACAATTTTTAAAGGTACTTTTCCTTTACGAAAGCCATCAATACGTACTTTTTTTGCAGTATTAATGAGTTCTTTATCAACCGCTTTTTTAATGTCTTCTGCTTTAATTGTAATTGATAAACGTCGACCTAAACCTTGTGTTGTTTCTACCGAAACTTGCATCTTCATACCTCAAAATTATTAAATAATATCTGCTCAAAATTAGTTTAACTTAATAATTGAGCTAAAAAAATTGATAAAATAGGCAAGCATTATACCGACCGTAATCGCCTACGTCGAGACATTTAATAGTTTCTTCTCAAGCGCTTTCAAACGTTTATTCATTTCATCAATATGTAATACCAATGAAGCGGTTTTTCGCCATACTTTATTTTCTTGTAATGGGATCCCTGATGAGTAAACGCCAGGCTCTTTAATAGGGCGCATAACCATTCCCATTCCTGTTACGGTAACTTGATCACATATTTCCATATGCCCGTTAATGACGCTCGCTCCACCAATCATACAGTGACGACCAATAGTTAAACTTCCCGCCATAATAACGCCACCAGCGACCGCAGTATGATCACCGATTACATCATTATGCGCAATTTGGCATTGGTTATCGATAATCACGCCATCACCAATTACTGTATCATCGAGTGCACCACGATCAATTGTTGTTGAAGCACCAATTTCTACATTGTTACCAATGATAACCCGACCTAATTGTGGGATTTTAATCCATTTACCGCGATCATTAGCGTATCCAAATCCATCTGCACCAATGACGGTACCGGATTGAATTAAACAATTATCACCAATTATACAATTATGATATACAGAGATATTAGCCCATAATTTTGTCCCTGAGCCAATCGTCGTATTTTTTCCTATAAAACAACCAGGACCAATAATGCAATTATCACCAAGTACAACACCACTTTCGATAACAGCATTTGCACCAATCGAAATATTAGTACCTAATTTTGCTGTTGGATCTATTACAGCAGTCGTTGCTATACCTTCAGCGGGTACAGGTGTACTGTCAAGTAACTGAGCTAATTTTGCATAAGCGAGATAGGGATTTTTGACAATTAGAGCAGCACCCTTCCAATATTCAAGACTATCCTCTGTCATCACAACAGCAGAAGCTTTACATTCTAATAAGTTACTTTGCAATTTTTTATCAGACAAAAAAGTAATTTGTCCTGATTTTGCACTTTGCATTGAAGCAATACCGGTGATGGATAATTCACCATCACCATGTAACTTCGCATCAAGCTGTTGAGCTAGTTGTTTTAAACAAAAAGCTGACATTATTTACTAACCTTTTCCAATACTTTATTTGTGATATCTACAGCATCTGATGCTGATAATGTCGCTTCAGCTTTTAAAATGATATCGTACTTTTCAGTAGTAACAATGTCTTTAACCGCTTCTTGAATTTTAGTTAATAATTTGCCGGCTTCTTCTGTTTCACGTTTACGATAATCAGCTGAAAATGCTTTAGCTTTGTTTTCAAAATCAGAAATTGTTTTGTTTAATTTAGTTTTTTCAGAAGCAGATAAAGTCAGACCATCTTTTTTGAGACGAGCAGCAGCATCTCCTGCTTTCTTTTCTTCGTCTTGCAGAGATTTAGCTCTTGCTTCAAATTCCTTATCTAATGCTTTACCTACTGTTTCTCGTTGTGGCATTTTTTGTAAAACTGACATAACATCAACCACACCAATTTTCACTTCTGCATTTGCCATACCTGTAAACAATAATGCAGCACTTATACCTAGAACTGAAATAATTTTTTTCACTTTTATCACCTATGTCTATTTATTAATTTTGACATGGCATTACCATGTCGATCCTATATTAAACTGGAACTGTTGAGCCGAGTCTCCATTATATTTTTTAAACGGCTGTGCATAAGAAAAGACTAATGGTCCTAAAGGGGACATCCATTGCACAGCTAAACCTGCTGACATTCTTATATCAGATGGAGAGCTATAATCCGGAATATTATGTCCTTTAAAGTCCCATTCGGTATCCCATACTGTACCAGCATCAAAAAATACAGAGGTACGAACATTATCTACATATTTTTCACCAATGAATGGTGTTGGCACTATTAATTCAGTACTAGCAAAAGCAATAGCATTACCACCAACCGCATCTTTAGACCTTGTACATGTACTTGTATCATCTAAACCACTACAGCCTTTACTGTTATTGAAATATACAGCCTTAGGACCAACGGTATTTGATTTAAAACCACGAAGTACTGTTGAACCACCAGCATAGAAGTTCTCATAAAATGGTAATTCTTTACCGCCAAGACCATTACCATAACCTAAACGGCCACGAGTTAAAAAGACCCAATGATGTTCAGAATCAAATGGTAAATAATACGATGCATCAGTAACTAGCTTGTAAAAACGGTTATCAAATACTGGTGCAGAAATTTTAGCATTAGAGGTTATTTTTAAACCATCAGTCGGGAAGAAACCACGATCTAACGAATTATAAGTCCAATATGCATTTAATAATAAGTCATTGGTATCAAACGATATAGAGTGTTTATCTTTTGTTTTTTCGCCCATTTTATCAAAATATCGCCACATACCATATTGGGCTTTCATATCTGATAGCTTATGATTTGCGTATTCGGTACCAAAACGAACAAAATTATTCTCACTAATTGGAAAACCTAAATTAGCTGAGGCTCCCCATGTTTTACTCGAATATTCTGATTCATCTTTATCATCATCAGCTTTATAAGTATTATAATAAATACTTCCACCTAAACTGACACCATCCACCGTAAAATACGGGTCAACAATTGAGATAGATGCAGTTTTGTCAGTATCTGTAGTATTCACATCAAACGATACACTGTTACCTGTACCTAACCAGTTATCTTGTGAAATACCAGCATTGAAACTTATTCCACTATCTGAGCCAATACCAACACCAAATTTAATACTACCCGTATTGCGTTCACTCACTTTATAAATGATATCAACTTGATCATCAACGCCCGGAACACGTTCAGTGTTGGCTTCGACTGTATCAAAAAAGCCAAGTCGATTTAATCGATCTTTACCTAGTTCCACCAAACCGTTACTTAACCAAGCCCCTTCCATTTGACGAAGTTCACGACGAACAACACTCTCACTAGTAACAGTGTTACCAACGATTTTAATATTACGAACATAATAACGTTGGCCTACATCAACCATGACAGTTAATTTGACCTGATGGTTGGCATCATCCATCTCTGGTTGGATAGCCACTCGAGGATAGGCATAACCAAAATTAGCAAGTAAACGTTTAATATTATCTTCAACATCGGTAATTTTTTTGCCGTTATACAGCTCACCAATTGTTACGTTTTCTTTTGCTATTTTAGCAATAGCATCTTTATGACCAGCGAAATTGCCTTTAAAATCAAGGCCTGATAGTTTGTACTGCTCACCTTCATGAATATTAATGGTGACGTAAATGCCTTTTTTATCTGGCGTTAAACTTACTTGAGTTGATTCAATATTAAATCGAGCATATCCACGATTGAGGTAAAAACTTTGTAATTCATCTAGATCGTTAGCTAATTTTTGTTTTTGATATTTACGATCACCAAGCATATTCCACCAAGGAACTTCATCTCGCAAAGAAAAACGGGCAATAAGCTCTTCAGAAGAAAAAGCTTTCGCACCGACAATATTGATTTGATCGATTAATGCGGATTTTCCTTCTGCAATAACTAATTTCAGATCAACACGATTTCGAGATAATGGTGTAACAACAGCTTTGATTTTTGCGTTATATTTACCGACACTATAATAAAAATCTTCTAGCCCTTTTTCTATTCCTGAAAGCATTGTACGATCCAACGCTTCACCTTCTCGAATTCCAGAACTATCTAAATTCTTTTTTAACATGTCATCTTTGACTGATTTATTACCAGAAAAAGTAATACTTGCAATAGTTGGCCGTTCTTGAACATGAACAATTAATCGATCACCATCACGAGAAACACTAATGTTTTCAAAATTGCCACTCGCATAAAGTGATTTGATGATACGCCCTAGATCGGCCTCATTCACATAATCGCCAACTTGAACAGGCATTTCAAGCAATGCCGCTCCCGGAGTAACCCGTTGTAATCCTTCGAATTTAATATCCTTTACCACAAAATCATCAACACAAAATGCGTTAGAACTGTATACCGCTGTGGTACTAAACAGCAAAGATGCTATAAGTAATTTATTTATTTTCATTGTAAATGTTTATAACCTCATCCCATCACAATCGTAAAACATCATTAAATAGTGCAATTCCCATTATTACCATTAATAATAAAAACCCTATACGAAATAATCGTTCCTGAGTTATATTAGATAAAGCTTTTCCCTTAATCTTTTCACATAATAATAAGACAAGGTGACCGCCATCTAGCATTGGTAATGGAACAAGATTGATAACCCCCAAACTTATACTGATAAAAGCAAGAAAGTATAAGTAAGGTGTGAAACCATAACTTGCTGTTTGCCCTGCGCTTTTTGCTATCGTTATTGGTCCAGATAAATGCTTAAGCCCAATAACACCTGTCACTAGCTGATAAAGTGAACCTACAGTTAATTTTGTTGTTAATACTGTTTGCTCAATGCCTTTACCTAATCCTTCAAAAAAACCATACTGCTTAACTACTGCGTTTGAAGAAGGATATAAACCCGCTACACCTTCTCCATTTTTTTGAATGGTCGGTGTAAGAAGCAGTTCAACATCATGATTCTTCCGTTCGACCTTCAATGTTAGTTTATTTGCTTTTTTTATCTCAGCTGAAAAATCATCCCAATTAGTATAAAGTTTATTATTATAACTGATAATTTTATCACCAATTTGTAATCCTGCTTTTTCTGCTGCAGATTCTGGCACAATTTTACTCACAATTGGATAAATTTCCAACGCTTTAGGAATAAAACCAAATGTTGTAATTGCTGATTCTTTCTCTACATCAAATCGCCAATGGCTAATATCGACAGTTTTTCTAATTTCGTCTGTACTATTTTTGGTTGATACTAAGTAAGTTAAAGACACATTATGTTGCCCCATAACCGACATCAGAGCTAGATTTACATCATTCCAACTGTCTATCTGAATATCATTTACTTTTTTCAACTCTGCATCGACCGGTAGATTTATTGTCGATGCTGGCGTATTGGGTATCGTTTCTTTAATTTTGACAGGATAAACTGTCACACCAAGTAAAAAAATACCCCAATAAATTACTGCCGCTAGAACAAAATTAGCTATAGGACCTGCAAATACGATTGCAGCTCTTTGCCATAGTTTTTTATTATCAAAAGCCGAGCTTTTATCAATGGTTGCTAATTCTTTCGATCTTCCATCTAGCATTCTAACATAACCACCAAGAGGAATCATAGCAATAACAAATTCAGTTCCACTTGAAAATTTATGCGACCATATTTTTTTTCCAAATCCAATGGAAAAACATTCAACACGAACTCCACATAAACGAGCTACAAAAAAGTGGCCGAATTCATGTATAGTCACTAATATACTGATAGTAATGATAAATAACAACAGTGACCAAAGCAAAATCTATAACCTTTTTATAGTAAATGCAAAGATAATACAGTAAAAATAGGCACCGCAGCTGTTAAACTATCTATTCGATCTAAAAGACCACCATGACCAGGTATCAGATTGCCACTATCTTTTATACCTGCTTCTCGTTTAAACATACTTTCAGTGAGATCACCTAATACTGAAACCAAAATTGCCAATAATGAACTAATAAAAAATACATTAAATTTAATATTAATAAGATTCGAAAAATAAGCAAGAACACTAATAACCACTGCCAGACTTACTCCACCAATAAATCCTTCTACTGTTTTACCGGGTGAAACTTTTGGTGCCAATTTTCTTTTTCCAAAACTTCGTCCAGCAAAATATGCGCCTGTATCGGTAGCCCATACAAGAACAAATACATATAACAACAAAGTCGCTCCTGTATAACAATTTGAACTATAATTGACCGACCTTAACCCCACCATACCAAGGAAAAAAGGCACTAATGTAAAAAAAGCAAACAGTAATTTTAATGTAATTGAATTGAACCAATAATGTGCAGTTTTGGGATAAGTCATAACTAAAATCAGTGCAATTAACCACCAAATAATGGATAATGATAATATTACGCTATAGAGTGTTATTTTTAATTCAATTGGAATTGGAATAAAATAAAGTACAGCCAATATCACTACCATTAGAAGAGCAAATAACAATTTATTTTGTTGGTTAGTAATATGTAAGAATTGAGCCCACTCCCATGCAGCGATACCACCAATTATCATCATAATAACAACAAAAACGGATAATGGAGCAAAAAAAAGTATAATTAACACAAGTGGAATGAGCGCAATTGCAGCCAATAATCGTTGAATTAACATGAATGTTCCTCTGCTTGAATACCACCAAAACGTCGTTCTCGGGTATTAAAAACATCAATTGCTTTATCAAATAAAGCTTGATCAAAATCCGGCCATAAAACATCAGTAAAATAAAATTCTGAATATGCTATTTGCCATAACAAAAAATTACTAATTCGATACTCACCGCCAGTGCGAATAACGAGATCGACATCGGGTAATTCGTTCATACTTATTTGTGAAGCAAAGTATGTTTCGGTAATATCATCTAAAGTGATTTTTCCATCTAAAACATGTTTAACCATTTTTTTCGTTGATTGAATAATATCCCATCGCCCACCATAATTAGCTGCAATATTCAATACTAACCCAGAATTGTCTTTTGTTAGTTGTTCCGCTTTAATGATCATAGTTTGCAATCGTTCATTAAATTGCGAAATATCACCAATAATATTTAACTTCACATTATTATTATGCAGACTTTTCATTTCACGATTTAACGCGTAAATAAAAAGTGAAAGTAATGCTGAAACTTCATTTTGAGGACGCTTCCAATTTTCACTACTAAATGCATATAAAGTCAAAGCTCTAACACCTAAGGTTGATGCATAACTGACAATTTTACGAACAGCTTTTAAACCAGCCCTATGCCCAACTGCACGTAATTGATCTCGTTGCTGAGCCCAACGACCATTGCCGTCCATAATAATTGCTACATGATTGGGAATAGATCTTTGTTGAATCATGAGACATGCCAATCCATATATAGCTTTTTATAAATGTTTTGATCAAATATAGCCATCATCAATTAACGGGTTCCATAAACCACAATGGTTTTACCATGTGCCGATATTAAATGTTGGTCTTCTAGCATTTTTAAAATTCGACCAACAGTTTCACGTGAACAGCCAACAATTTGACCTATTTCTTGACGGGTAATTTTGATTTGCATACCATCGGGATGAGTCATTGCATCGGGTTGTTTGGCTAGATTTAATAGCGTTTGAGCAATGCGACCGGCAACATCTAGAAAGGCTAAATTACTCACTTTTTCTGATGTTACTTGTAAACGGCTTGCCATTTGACTTGCAAGTCGCATTAAAATATCAGGATTGACTTGAACAAGTTGCTTAAATTTTTTGTAAGAAATTTCGGCCACTTCACAACTTGTTTTAGCTTTAACCCAAGCGCTTCGTTCTGTACCTTCTTCAAACAAACCTAATTCGCCCAAAAATTGATTTTGATTCAAATAAGATAAAATCATCTCATTGCCTTCATCATCTTTAATTAATACCGCAACAGAGCCTTTTACAATGTAATAGAGAGTTTCTGCTTTTTCGCCTTGATGAATGAGAGTGCTTTTGGCGGGATACTTATGAATATGACAATGCGATAAAAACCATTCTAATGTTGTATCCGTGTGCTGTTTACCAATCATTATTCCTTCCTCTCAATCCAATTTCCAATTTACACACTATAACAAAGTTGAGCGATAAATTATATACTAAGCTATAAGGAATTTAGTGATTATTTAACAAGCTTGATGTCGATCGTTTGGTGCAGTTCAGACCAAAAAATTGCCGCTTTTCCCGCAATCAATTGAGATTTAACATTATCTACTTTTTCTATAAGTGATATTTCTTGCAAACCGTAATCCGTACCTTCACGTAACACAAAATATTCAATTAAATTATTCAGCGTATTTGAATCTAGTTCTTGCCAAGGAATGATCATAATATTATCAAATAAGTGATTGTGATATTTATTCTATAATAGAAATAACATGCTATAAAGATAGTAACTAACAAAAAACTAATAAAAAAACCACTCTTAAGAGTGGTTTTTAATCTATTAAAAAACAGAACTATATTAATTCAATACGAATAATATTATCTGTCTGTTGAAACTTTCAACAAGTAACCTTGCGCACCAGCTTTGTATTTAGTGTTATAAAGCTCATTATTATTCTTGGTACCGTCTGAACTACCTAAATAGATTGTATCATCCGTACCTGTTGTAGTAGTGGTTCCGGTTAAAGCTTCAGTAGTTACAGCATCCTGATAATCAGCTGTCGCTGCTGGATCATTAGATAGCGTCCAAGTGTATGTATATGAAGATGTTTTCACTAACTCACCTGCATCAGGAAGGTTGTTCTTGTTTGTGTCATCCCATACTACAGCACCATATTTTTCGCCATATTTAGGTGTTGGAGCATCGCCTGTCGCAGGTTTAACTGTATAGTTAACAGTTAAATCTAAATTACCATCAGTATTATATTTGAAAATACCAACTCTATAGTTATCATCGATGAATGGACCTATACCAGGAGGAACATCACCAGGACCATGCTCGTCATCTGAAGGTTTTGTTGGCTGATTATTATCAACTTCAGGTGGCACTTTTGACCAGATATCAGATACGTTCAACCATTTATTCGTATTTGGTAAACCAAATTCTGTCTGTTCTTGTAAAGTGAAACCAACTTGGTCAGCACCACTAAATTCACTATTGATCTTGAATATAATTGTACCTTCAGACACACCATTTACATTTGGTCCTGCTGTTGATGTTAAACCTTCAAGTACATTGATTTTTTTCCAATCACCATAGTTACCAGTAGCATCTTTTTGTCTTACGAAAAAAGTAACTGTTGCTTGAATGTTTTTATTATCAACATCACCATCTTTATCTTTCAAATTATATGAAATTTTAAAATAGTTACCAATTTTAACCGGATCTTTATCTCCAATTGGTGTTAGACCTGCGGCATCAGTTGTAATTGTTAAGGACACAGTATGATCTACATCCCCACTTTTCTTTGAAAGTATTGGCGCATTACCATGAATTGGCGCTACTGTCTCCGTTGTTAGTACAGCAGCAAATGCGCTACTTGAAGCATAACCAGCTAATAATAAGCCGAATGCGACTTTTTTTAACGTTAAATTTTTCATGTTTAACTTCCTATTTTATTTCTAAATTAACATGTTGTATTTATATAAATACACCACTTTGGTTGGTGTTCCCAGTAATAGGCTGCCGATTAACTTCGACAACCTAAAATCTATTATTAATTAACAACGACTTGCAATTTAAATCCTTGATCCCCAGCACAAGCTAGTGGCGAGGTATTAAGTGTTGCTAAATTCAAATAAGTCGGCGCTCCTTCACTCTTTTCAATACTCATTCCTGAAGACGCATAACTTTGTGTTCTTAAACTTCTTAATGTGTAATGAGCATCAACACCCATAGCGACATTAAACCAAGGTCCATTAGGGTTCTTCACAAAATCTGGTAATGCACTTGTTGCCTTACTACCAGGACATGCAAGCTCATTTGAACCCACTAATGACCAAATTATAAATGGATTTTTAATTTCGTGCGCTTCATCTTCGTAACCCATAGGATAAGCTTTTACATAATATTCAGAATCAACTTTCCACTCATTTGGGCCGCTTGGGTCAAATTGAAGAAGATGACCTTCACTTCTTGCTACTAATACACCATCACTACGATAAACTTTTACTATTCCCGCTTTACCGCCAGAGAAATCTACGGTCGCTTTATTGAACGATGTCCCAAACTGATCAATTGCGATAGAAAACTCAACAACACCTTCAATGTTAGAAGCAACATCTAAAAGATAACTATCACCTATGACCTCAGTGCCTGCTGCTGTTGCCGACTTGGAAGAAGCTTTTTGTCCCATTTTTACTTTTTCAAAACCTTTAACAATAATACAAGGTTCTTGTGTCGGACAAGAGTTAACATTACCAGAAACACCATTAATTAAACTAATTTTTTTACCATTACTAGTCGCTGTCCAGCCTTTTAATACTGCATCAAAAGTTTCTGGAATACGATTCATTAAATCATCATCACTAAAACCTATTACATCTTGTGCAGAGGTAATTGAACCATTAATAATCTTTGGTTTAACTAACGTTGCTAATACGGTTATTGCACTTTGCCCATCTGCTGGATTCATTGCTAAAGCAGTTTTATTCCCACCTTTATCTACAGCCCAAACTCCAATTTTGCGCATTGATGGATTAGGCAAAACTTCGAAAGTAACAGAGTTAGATGTCGCCGATTTACCTTTACCATCAGTCACTGTAACAGACAAAGTATATTTACCATTAGTACTGATTGGGTGACGCTGACCGTTTGCATCAACATAATTCGGCGCGACAATCTTCCAATTATTTGTATCAGCAGGAGGCGTCATCCAACTAGAAGCTGTACATATTCCAACAGTAGAGCATAGAAAGCCGCCTCCAGCATCAATTTCCATCATGTCACCAGACCATGAAAGGCTATTTAAACCTTTAGCATTATGTACACCAATAGTAACGCCGTAAGACTCACCTTCAAGTAACTGAAGTGCTTCAAGTCCTAGATCGACACTCATTTTTTTATCTTTATATTCAAGCACAATATAGTTATTACGATCGACAAGATCATAACGGCTACCTTTAACTGAACGAGCAGCCTGAACCATATCAGGATCCAACTGATCTTTTAAAGGTGTACCAATACGATAGTTCATCGTCAATTCAGCTTTAGTTGCCTTTTTATTATCTTGTCCACGTTTATGTTCAGCTTTGATCGTAAAAAGCGGAACTGGCGTATAATCAATACTAGCCGTGATTGCTCTTGGGTCTTTTTGCAAATTATCTTTGCCAAACAATGCGACTTTATCACCATAGTATTGTTCATACATTAAAGAACCACCAAGATGTGGATATTGAGGTAAATAGCCTTGGAAACGGATATCAAATCCCCTAGCTGCTCGTTCTAAATAATCATCAAAGTCTTTAGATTCTTTCCAATCTGATAATGGATGATAATAGTTAACAGCAAACTTCATGTAATCGGTCCAAGCTTCAGCACCTACCCCTAAACGGTTATGAGATCGTTGAAAATCATGGTCGAAAAATACGTTATAACCCAATAACCACTTTTTATCTGCTACATCCCAACGTTGACCTATACCAAAGTTACCAATACGCCGATTATGTTCATATTCTTGAAACGAAAGTTGAGTAAATATCAACGTATCTTCTGTATCCAACCAAGGGCTAAACAATTTAAGATTGACGTTATTAAACGTACCTTTATCGCTTAAATCGAATTGCAATTGCGCAGTACCAAAACGACCTAAAAAGTCTTGTGCTGCACTTTTGATTGGATCAACAACTTGGTTTCTAACACCACTACGGACATAATCCTCTGCATAATCTTTAGCTTTACTCTTTATATGACCTGACAAACCGCCATTATCTGGAGAGGTTATCTGTTTCCAATCTTGACTTGCTAAAGTTTGAATTGTTGATGCAACTTGGCTGGCTAAAGCACTTTTATCCACTTTAGGATCATATGTATCATCGGATCCTAATTTAGGCAGATTAGCATATTTATTTTGGCTATCAGGATCCACTTTCTTTATTGCTGGTAATAATGGCGAATTTTCAGGAAGAACCAATCGTTCGCCAATCTCAACCACATCTTTCTTGTCATAACGACCAGCATTCATTGCTCTTAATTCAGCAATAGATATACTACTTAGTAAAGCAATTTGATATAAGCTTCGTTGTTGGTTATTCACCATTTCACGAACTTTAGTACCATCTTTTAACTCAATTATCTTATTGCTATCAACAGCAGTTACTGGGCTAGAAGTGTTACTACCCGTAGCCCATGTTGTTTGACAACCTAGAGCTATAACAATTAGCGCAGAGATAACTTTTAAATTAAGATTGTTTCTCATCTTAATTATTCCTTATATTTCACCGGCAACATTGCTACAAAGTAACAAGTTATTTTTATTCTAAATAAGCATAGTTATAATTAAACCTTGTACACTTACGGTTCAAATTTATCGTTTTTCTATGCTTAAATTTATTTAAAAATTGTGGATTTTTTTACAAAACCTCTTATTGAGTAGGATCATATTACAAAACTGTCATTTATCAAAATGATTTTATAATTTTTTTTTGATTTTTTTTTGTAAAAATATTAAATATTGTTTTTTTTCAAGTGATTAATATTATTTAATTATTAAAAGGCTCTTTTACATAAAATTATAATTAATTGATTTATATGAATATTATTTTTATGACTTTTTTGTTATTGAAAAAAATCGAGAGGGAATAATAGAAAATAAATAAAAAAACAGACAAATTAGCAAAAATTTATCTGTTTTTGAGATGCCTTCAACTGATCAATTATACGATTGATCTTCATTATAAATTTCTAAATTTTCCGATTCCTTTTGGCAAAACACTTTTTTATCATCGTTGCGTTTTTTTTCTAAAAGTGACAAATAAGTATCATTTATACCTTGAGTAATATACTTGCCATCAAAGACCGAACATTCAAAATGAGTAATGTTAGGATTTAATTCTCGTATCGCAGCAATTAAATCATCAAGGTTTTGGAAAATAAGTTTATCTGCACCAATATCTTTAGCGATTTGATTAACGTTACGATTATAAGCAATAAGTTCTCTGGCAACGGGCATATCGATGCCATAAACATTAGGGTGTCTTATTTCTGGCGCAGCCGAAGCCAAATACACTTTTTTAGCACCACAAGAGCGTACCATTTGAAGTATCTTTTCTGACGTAGTGCCTCGTACAATTGAATCATCTACCAGAAGAACATTTTTTCCTTCAAATTCTATACGATTGGCGTTGAGCTTTCTTCTTACTGAAAGTTTACGTGCACTTTGCCCTGGCATAATAAATGTACGACCAATATAACGATTTTTAACAAATCCTTGTCGATAAGGTTTATTTAAAATGCGTGCAATTTCGAGCGCAGCATCACATGAGGTTTCAGGAATGGGAATAACGACATCAATATCGATATCTTTCCATTCTCTCGCTATTTTTTGACCTAACTTTTGCCCCATTAAAATGCGAGATTGATAAACAGATACCCCATTCATTAGCGAATCAGGTCGGGCAAAATAGACATATTCAAAAATACATGGATAATATTGGGGGTTATCTGCACATTGTTGTGCATAAAATTGGCCATCTTGGGTAATGTAAATAGCTTCCCCTGGTTCAACATCACGCATCAATTCAAAATCAAGAATATCTAATGCAACGCTTTCTGACGCAACCATATATTCAGTTTTACCATTATCAAGTACGCGTTTTCCTATCACTAAAGGACGAATACCATATGGATCACGAAAAGCAACAAGTCCATGTCCAATAATCATAGCAACACAGGCATAAGCACCCTGAATAATATTATGTACTTGATGAACAGCCTGAAAGATATTATCAGCCGTTAACGGGTAAGTTGGAAATTTATCCAGTTCATTAGCTAAAATATTTAATAAGACTTCTGAATCCGAATTAGTATTGATATGGCGGCGTGCAAGTTCAAATACTTTATGGCGTAATTGGTCGGTATTAGTCAAATTTCCATTGTGTGCAAGCGCAATACCGTAAGGTGAATTAACATAAAAAGGTTGAGCTTCGGATGGACTAGAACTACCTGCTGTAGGGTAACGAATATGACCTATACCCAGTTTACCTTGAAGTCGTTGCATATGATGTTCTTGAAAAACATCTTTAACCAAACCATTAGCCTTACGTAGACGAAAGCGATTTTGCTCATCAATAGTAACGATTCCGGCCGCATCTTGCCCTCGATGTTGTAACACCGTTAGAGCATCATAAATTGATTGATTAACTGTACTACATCCTACAATACCAACTACACCACACATATAACAATTACCTCAAATCTAATGCGCTAAAAAAGAAGACGAATTTTGGATATAATCAAAAAACCAACGAATAATAAAATGAAAATGTGGAATAAGCTGAGACTGAGTCCAATATTGAGATTGTGATAAAGGAGTAAAAGTATCAATAAAGAAAAGTACTGCAGCGACGACTAAAATACCACGTAACACACCAAAACAAATCCCTAAAACGCGGTCTGTACCTGATAACCCCGTTTTTTGAACCAACTGACCAATAATATAAGACACTATAGTACAAACTAATAATGTAGCAATAAACAAAATAGCAATAGCAACCGCAATTTTAACCACATCACTATCAAAATAGGTCAAATACTGGGTAATATGAGAATAAAATCGGCTAGCAATAAAAAAAGCAAGTATCCAACTGATAAGGGATAACGCTTCTCGAACAAAACCTCGAACAATGCTAATTAATGCAGAAAAAACAATGACCCCAATAATCGTAAAATCAACCCAATTCATCATCATAATCACTCACAATCTTATGTTAAGAATTTATTTTATTATAGTTACTGTATTTAATTAGCCACTATAATACCTTTAAGTTTTGTCAAAGTATCTAGATCAACAATAACTTGTTCTGCTTGTTCTCTTTTAGCGTAAGGCCCAATCTGCAATTTAATAAGCTGGTTGGGTTCAGGATTTTTGGGAATTAGCCTAACGTTATAGTTATTTAATCGTAATAAAGCTACAAGCTCTTCTATTTTTTGTCTATTTTTTAACGCAGTAAGTTGAATCATGTAAGGTTTAGTTTCTTGACTTGATACAACTGACTTATTATTTACTGATGAAACACTATCATCATTTGTTGAAATATTATTTGAAGATAACGCATTTGAATTTTGCTCATCTTCCGGAATATAAGGAATATCAGCAACCTCATTATTTGGATTACCAAGTTGGCTTCCAGATTCAGTTGGTGATGTCATAACTTGATTTTGCTGGTTAACAATTTCAGGTTGTAAAATAGGCGTTGAAGAAATGGGTAAATTGGATTTATCGGTTAAAATCGATGGCGCTACTGCTGCTAAAATTAACAATAAAGTAGCAAAACCGACCCATCGATTTCGAACCCTATTTGGAGTGCTATTATTATTTTTTTTATTTTCCATAAAATTAATCATCAATTTCAGCTAAGACTGCAGATACCGTATGAAAAGATCCACACACCACAATAATATCATTTTTTTGAGCATCTTGAAGTGCTGCTCGATAAGCATCACAAACATGATCAAATGTTAAAACGTTATGGGCATTATTCTCGACTAAATATTGTTTTAATACATCACAACCACATCCTCGATCGCCATAAAGTGATGCACAATACCAAGCATCTCCATTTAATAACGACAATGTACCTTTGATATCCTTATCTTTCAACATGCCAATTACAAACAGGACTCGACCAATATCCTTATTTTCGGTTTTTAAAGAATTTAACTGATTAGCTAAATAATGAGCAGCATGAGGATTATGTGCAACGTCTAAAATAACAAGTGGATGAGTTTTTACAATTTGAAATCGTCCCGTTAGGCTTGCTTTACCTAATCCTTCATTTATTTGTTGCTCAGCAATCTTAAATGATGAATAATTTAGGGCTGCAATAGCAGTGGCTGCATTTGCTAACGGCACATGAGGAGTCACTAAAGATGAATATTGACATTTGTCAGAATAAAATTCCCAAACATTTTTATCTTTTTGCTCATAAGACCAATTTTGGTTTACCGCATATAAAGGACAATCGACAGCATTTGCCACATCAAAAATTGATTGAGGAATGTCTGGCTCCCCAACAATAGCAATACTTTTAGGCTTAAATATACCTGCTTTTTCTCGACCAATGCTTTCACGAGTATTACCTAAATAATCGACATGATCTATAGCTATCGAAGTAATAATAGCCACATCAGCATCAACAATATTAGTCGCATCAAAACGCCCACCTAACCCGACTTCTAAAATAACAACATCTAAATTGGCTTGCTTAAATTGATATAAAGCCGCAAGTGTTGCAAATTCAAAATAAGTCAGTGATATATCACCTCGAGCATTTTCAATTTCAATAAATGCATTTATTGTTTCTGCCTCGGTCGATTCTTGATTATTGATTCGTACGCGTTCAGTAAAACGTAAAAGGTGAGGAGAACTATACACACCTACTTGCATATCTGCTGCAAGCAATATCATTTCAAGTGTTTTACACGTTGTGCCTTTACCATTTGTTCCTGCAACAGTAAATACATAAGGAGCTGGTTGTAATAAGTTAAGCCTTTGAGCAACGGCTCTAACACGATCTAACCCCAAATCAATGGTCAATGGGTGTAGTTGCTCTAAATAACTAAGCCATGATTGTAAATCAGACTTAGCATTAGGTTTCGTATTTTGTATGCTCACTTAATTTGTCTCATTATTGGTGACATCATAAAAAGGGCTTGGTAATTTCATTAATTTAGCTAATAAACTGGCAATTTTAGAACGCATGTCTTTACGATGAATGATCATATCTAACGCGCCTTTTTCAAGTAAAAATTCGCTACGCTGAAAACCTTCAGGTAAGGTTTCACGTACAGTTTGCTGAATGACTCTGGGACCAGCAAAGCCAATTAATGCCTTAGGTTCAGCAATATTAATATCACCTAGCATAGCTAAACTTGCTGATACGCCGCCCATAGTAGGATCGGTCATCACCGAAATATAAGGTAAACCTTCATCTTGCATTTTAGCTAAAATTGCACTTGTTTTTGCCATTTGCATGAGTGAAAAAAGTGCTTCTTGCATGCGAGCACCACCACTAGTTGAAAAACAAATTAATGGGCATTTATCAGCAATGGCTTGTTCTGCTGCACGTGTAAATAAAGCTCCTACAACAGAAGACATTGACCCACCAATAAAAGCAAATTCAAAACAAGCTACCACAACAGGAATCCCCAATAAAGTGCCTTTCATTACAACCATAGCTTCTTTTTCGTGCGTTTCTTTTTGAGCCGCTAATAAGCGATCTTTATACTTTTTAGTATCTTTAAATTTTAGAATATCTTTAGGCGCTAATTCAGATCCAATTTCAACATCAGAACCTTCATCTAAAAACCGATATAATCTTACACGTGCAGGAATATGCATATGATGATCGCATTTAGGACATACCTCTAAGTTACGATCTAATTCAGCTTGATAAATAATTTGCTCACAGTTACTACATTTGGTCCAAACACCACCAGGAATATTCGCTTTTTTATGATCTGACGATATATTATTTTTACTTAGAATTTTCTCAATCCAGCTCATTATGATTCTCTCATTTGATACGCTTTTAGAAATATCGGGGTATTGTATAATATTTTGGAATAATTCTTAATAGTTGTTTTAACTTTTATCTTTTTAATCAATTTTTTTCGAAAATTATCTGCATTTAAATATAAAAATAATCAAAATAAAAGCTATAAAAAATAAATATATCTATAACAGCATAATGACGAAATAAAATCACCATACCATCGTGACAACATTAAAAATATAATTAATATGATCTTGAAAAATTATTAGTATATAATTGCCTTTAATATATTTTTCCATTTTTTTGAAATAAGGGGTTACAGATGGACAAGGAAAAAGCAAGCGCACCATCGTTTCAAGATGTTTTAGAGTACATTCGTCTATCACGTCGATTAAATAAATTAAAACGTGAAATAGCAGACAACGAGAAAAAGATTCGTGACAACCAAAAACGCGTTCTATTACTTGAAAACTTAAGTGAATATATTAAGCCTGATATGACATACGAAGAGCTTCAAGCGATTATTGCTAACATGAAAAGTGACTATGATGATCGTGTTGATGATTATATTATCAAAAATGCTGAAATTTCTAAAGAACGCCGTGATATTAGCAAAAAAATGCGAACATATCGCTCAAATTAATTGCAATTAAATAACTCCCACAATGGGAGTTATTTTTTTAGCTAATAACGTTAACCACCTGCTAGTTTTACCTTAAAACCTTTTTCTTCTAACAATGTTTTCAGTAAATCTCGTTTATCACCTTGAATCTCGATGGTTTCATCTTTGATAGACCCGCCACAACCACAGCGTTTTTTAAGTTCTGCTGCTAACTTTGATAATTGGGCATCATCCAAATCAAAACCCGAAATCACACAAACACCCTTGCCTTTACGCCCCGAAGTTTGCCGTTGAATACGAATAATACCATCACCTTTATCACGAGATAATTGTGTCTCTTTCGGTTTTATTCGACCTTTATCGGTTGAATATACAACTAGATTATCAGACATGCTTTGCTTAGCTCTTAGTTAAATCAAGTGTAGTTAAAATGGACTGTAATGCCTTAGCAGGATCTTCAGCTTGAGTAATTGGTCGACCAATGACAAGATAATCAGCACCCGCAGCTTGAGCTCGTTGAGGCGTCATGATACGACGTTGATCATCTGGCGTCGAACCGGCTGGACGAATACCTGGAGTAACTAATTTAAAATCACTGCCAAGCCGAGTTCTAAAACTTTGAACTTCTTTCGCCGAACATACAACGCCATCAAGGCCACAATTCTTAGCTAGTATAGCTAATTTTGTCGCCTGTTCTAAAGGTGAAACATGAATACCAATTTCTTGAAGATCAGAAGACTCCATACTCGTCAATACTGTCACTGCAATTAATATTGGTGCTTGTTTACCATAAGGATAAAGTGCATCTTTTGCTGCTTGCATCATGCGAGCACCACCACTTGCGTGTACATTAGTCATCCAAACCCCTAAATCGGCAGCGGCAGAGACGGCTTTAGCTACCGTATTTGGAATATCATGAAATTTAAGATCTAAAAAAATATCAAAGCCTTTATTCATAATTTGTTTAATAAATTCAGGCCCGGCATGGGTAAATAACTCTTTGCCAATTTTAAGACGGCAATCTTTTGGATCAACACGATCAATAAAATTCCATGCTGATTTAACATCAGCAAAATCAACAGCAACAATAATTGGAGATGACATAACTTAGTTATTCCTTTTTAGTCTTAAATTTTGTCTATTTTTTTTGTACAAAGTCATTCAAATCAGCATAAAACATTCGAGCACTCTCTTTATAACCTTGTAATGTTTGATGAACTAAATCTGCACGAGCCAGTCCCCGCTGTCGCCACTCTTTAACTGCAAATTTACCCCCCATTGCCAGTTGCCAATCCCAAAATAATGTCTTTTCGGATTTAGCGACTTGTCTTTGAATATTTTTAATTGTTGAAAAAGATTTCGGGGTATCTTTTTCATTCGCCATGGTATCTGGAGGTGACATTAATAAAATCGTTGCATCAGGCAAAGATTTACGAATTTGTCTTATACTATTCACTAAATTTTTGCGATAAGCAGTAGGATCTAACGTTTCATCAAAACTCTCATTTGTTCCATATTCAAGAATCACTAAATCAGTTTTTGATAAAGCTAATTCTTTAAACCAATTAGGGCTCCATTTTTGCCATATGGTTTGCTTAGCGCCATTAGTGGCTATAGCCGATACAACTACGCCAGGTTGTTGATAACGCGTTAACCATATTCCACCGAGTTCAACATCATTTTGCCCTTTTATCATTAAAGGCATTTTCGACACAATAGAAGCCGTTTGCCACACATTCGCTTGAGGCACATAATTAAAATTAATCTTTTTATTATTAACATCATAAATTCCAAATACATTAGGCGTATTTTTTGATGTTTTAAAAGTGAATTTTACTTGCCAATCTTTATTGGCTAATGATTTTGGTGAAATTTGTATTACAGCAGAATCCTTCAACGGTTTGGCAATAAACCCCCCCATAGGAAAATCTAAATTGCTTAGTGTTCTACTACTTAATACATCCCAATTTTTATTTTTCCAGGTAACCGCTGCATGGCTTTGTCCTTTAATTGCAACAGGCGTTATCCAGCCAATACCCGCATCACCATATTTGCCTTGCATTAACGTTCTAAATTCACCAGTGAAAAAATCTGCTGCGGTATGCGAATCACCAAATTGGGTTATATTAACAACATCATCGCTATTTCTGTTCGCTGCTAACGATTTTAACCGTGTTGCAAATTGTTTAGCGTTGGGATCGCCAAAATCAATAATCCCCGATACAGTTGTTGTGGTCGTACTTTCTGCTACACTACATCCAACAGTAAATGTCACCGCAATAATAGCTAGAATATACTTTAAAAACTTAATCACTATGGGTACCCTCTAATTCTTTAAAAATTATTTTTTCCATAATGGCCTTTGCCAGAATTTTTTGGCCAGTTGGTGTAAAATGAACCCCATCATCCACCCTTACTTTTATTTTTTCATTATTTGTTTCAATAAAACTATTGAATTTTTCGTATGTACAACCGAGTAACTCATTGGTTGTTAAAAAATGCTGTTGCGTTTTGTCAATCTCAGATTTATATAATGTATTAAGGTAAACCATGCCATCATTTAATTTAGGTTTACGCATACATGGCGCAGCTAGCCAAAGCACTTGTATATGATGTTCACGAGCATTACTCAAAATATTGGCTATACGTAAACGGTATTGTTCTTCCCATAATTCAGATTTGAATTTCGCGTATTTAGCGTATCCTTTAACGGGAAAATCCCAAGGGTCATTAGGCCCTAAAAAAACCACAAGCAGCTTTATTGTAGGATCGTCGGCTAGTGTATCACTAATAGTTTTTGGCCAATCAAAAGCATTGGGATAAGCAAGTCCGGTGCTTTGTTTACTCAAATCTATACTTTCTATTTTATACTGTTTGAATAACATTTTTTTAACATATGGTGCAACACCTTGCATTAATGAGTCACCCGCAAAAAAAACCTTATCATTTTCAGTTAAAACAATTGGCAACGGTTGATGAATCAACGGGACATCATGTATTTGAACTTTTGGTAATTCATCTTTTTCTTTTGCTGGTAATAACGTTGGCGCTTTGTTAGATTTTTCAAGTGGTTTTTTAATACTACTTTCAACCTGTTTATTTTTATCTGATAATGATTTATCTTTTGGTAAGATTTCATCTTTAATCTTATCTTTACTTAATCGTTTAATCGCATCAGGTTGAATAATTATAGGTTTAACAGGATGGCTTTGCTCTATTGGATTTACATTTTTATCAACTTGTGGTTCATGTTTACTATCTTTTGTTATAGTTGAATCTTGGGTTTGAGCTATAGCATCTTCACTCGATTCTTCACCTTGTTCTTCTGGAAAAGAGTCTTGTATTAAAGTATTAGAATGAAATAGATCAGAATGGTAAGTTTGCTGCCAATAAATCAGTATTGATTTATAATAAAGCACCATTAAAGCTATTCCAGTTACAAACAATAAAATAAAAATATATCTTGCTGATAAACAAGTATTGATATTTACCGCAACATCTCTCTTTTTATAAGACTTATTAGCTACTTCTTTTTTATTGATCGTATTATGACGTCGCCGTTTCACATTCGATCTGTTTTTTTTCTTATTTTTAGAAAACGATTTCTTATATAGCATAATGAATTAACATCATAATTAAAAGTTAGCATAAATAAAGTTTGGCACACCTGATGGTGCAATATATATAGTTACCCACAATATCAAAATAAAAATGAAAGGCAAATACCATGGTTTTATTTTACCTAATTGCAAAGTAAACCAATCAGGAATATTTTTAAACAATGGATAAGTAAAAAATATAATACATATAAATAAAAAAGCACCAATATAATTGGGTTCAATAAAGAAGTTATGTGTTAATGCAGTTAAATAATCGATGGCATCAGGCAAACTTTCACTATTAAAAAATAGCCATGTAAAGCAGACATAATGCCAAGTAATTAACCTTGCTATTATTGGTGAACGTGCAGTTATCCAATTTCGACCGAAATAACGATCACCAATATTAAGGACAATAATACCTATGCCATGACACGCACCCCAAATGATAAAGTTAATGCCTGCTCCATGCCATAACCCAGATAATAACATCGCTAACAAGACATTTATTTGTGTGCGAATAAATCCTTTTCGACTACCACCTAGTGGTATATAAATATAATCACGAATCCAATGCGATAAACTGATGTGCCAACGATCCCAAAATTCACGTAAATTCAGAGCTAAATAAGGAAAGTTGAAGTTGATTGGTAAACGAAAACCTAATAATAAAGCTATTGCTGTCACTAAATCAGTATAACCAGAAAAATTCAAATAGATTTGCATTGCATAACCATAAAGACCCACTAACAAATCAATAACATTAAATTCCAATGGATTAGCAAAAATTGGTTTTACCCAGTTTTCACTAACTAAACCACCTAAACAATACACTTTAATCACGGCTAAAATTATTAAAGTAAAAGCTCGAAACGGTTGTAATATTTCACGAGGTTGACTCACCGCAATTTGAGGCAGGAAATCTTTAGCACGATTAATTGGACCGGCAATAATACTAGGAAAAAAAGACAAAAACAGAGCAAAATCCCAAAATTTAGCTACAGGTAACGCTTTTTTTTGCACCGATACTAAGTAACTTACAGAATGAAAAGTATAAAATGAAATTCCGATTGGAATCAGTACGGTGATAACGGGTAATAAAATAGGTAAATGGCAAAAATTCAGTAATGCTTGTAATTCATATCGGAAAAAATCAAAATATTTAAATAAAGCTAAATTAATTATCGATACACACAAAGCCAAAATTAGCCATCGCTTTGCATGACGTTGTGATGAGGCAATAGCAAGTGAAAATAGATAAATAATGCAGGTGTAAACAAGCAAAATTAGCGCGAACTGCCAACTATAACTAGCAACAATCAAATAGCTTGCTATTAATAGTAATTTATTTTGTAAATTAGGTGAAAAACAGCATCCCCAATACAAAGCAAAGAAAGCAATAAAAAGTAGGCCAAATTCAATAGATAAATAACTCACAGTTATCCTTTTAACTTAAACATACATCAAACTAAAATGTAGTTACAAAATATAATTAGCTTATCATTGACTAATTAATTCCGATTGAGCAAGCACATTATAAACCATTAATTCTTTATTCAAACCTGTAACCGATAATAATAATATTCTTGCCTGCAACCATAAATCATAAAGAGCTAGAATTTTTTCATTATCCATTCTCGCCAATAACCTTACCAATGGCACCTGATCGCGATTAATAATAAAACGTCCCGCTTTTTGCTGTGCTTTTAAAGCATCACTTAACAAACTTGAAAACCAGATTATATATTCAATCACTTGCTCATTATTAAGTGTTTTGGCCAATTGCCAATAATCATTTTGTGGTAAAACGTTTAATAACTGCTCACAAAAAAGTTTTCGTTGTTGCCATTTTTCAGGCGCTAATAACGCTTCAGCTGTTATTGGTGCATTTTCGCTCAATAACAATGCACAGGCAAGTTCATTATCATTATACGGCTGAATGTGTTGTTTTTTTAACCACAAAACAGATTGTTCTAATTCAGGAACAGGTAAAAAATAACGAAAACACCGACTATGTATAGTCGGTAATAAATGACTATTATGCTCACTACTTAAAATAAAATAAGTATTTTCAGGGGGTTCTTCTAGCGTTTTTAATAATGCATTTGCTGCGGCCTCTGTCATTAATGCCGCATTCTCAATCCAAATAACTTTATTACCACCCTGTTGCGATTTTTCATAAATTTTAGTGGTAAGCGTTCGTATTTGATCGATACCGATGGATTGCTTCCCTTGCTCATTAGTGACTATATAAAAATCAGGATGATGCTGCGATAAAAATAATCGACAACTGTGACAGTTTAAACATGGCTCTAACTGATGTGACGATTGACACAACAAACGATTAGCAAGCAAACTAACAAACTTATCTTCGCCACTGCCTTGTACATAATTGATTAACCAAGCATGATGAGCTCGCTGATGTAAAATACTATCAGCTAATTGTTGATAAGGTAAAGAAAGCCAAGGATAATCATTAAAAATCATATATATATCAAACCTGTGTTGACAACCATTGAGTTAATACTGTTTCAATCTGTTTAGTCACTACTTCAATTGATTGTGAAGCATCAATTGTTACAATAGTATTATCTTGTGCCGCAAGTGTTAAATAACGCTCGCGTATTCTATCAAAAAAAGATAAAGACTGTTGTTCAATCCGATCGAGTTCACCTCTCGATCTTGCTCGTAATAAACCAATTTTAGGTTCAATATCCAAATATAGCGTCAAATCCGGTTTAAAATTGCCAAGCACCTGATCTTTTAATGTTTTAATAAAAACATCATCTAATTGACGACCACCACCTTGATAGGCTTGCGTCGACAAATCATGTCGATCACCTATCACCCAATTCCCCAATTTAAGTGCAGGCTTAATCACATTTTCAATCAGTTGAATGCGAGCAGCATATAACATCAATAATTCGGCTTTATCTGTCAAAGGTTCATTATCTAAACCATTTTTAATAATATTACGTAGTGCTTCTGCAATTGGCGTTCCACCAGGTTCACGAGTAAATTGAATATCGCCAACGTTATGCTGACTTAAAATATGAGCAACAGTATCAATTGCAGTGGTTTTACC
>CAMLAI010000003.1 GCA_946477995.1 uncultured Gilliamella sp.
ATTTCTAAAGTTGGTTTACTCATAATTTATCTCACTAATCCATATTCAAATATGATAAAATGTGGCATTATTATTCAAGAAATTTGTTTGTTACAATGTACAATTAATGTATAGATTTTGTGACCATTCATTTTAATTCAATTAAAACAAAAATATTCGACCAGATAATGGCATTAGAAATTTAATGGGTATAAAGAAAATGAAAAAATCGCGCTGTGCTACTTATATATTTACACTAATGACTTTAACATACATACCTATTGCTTCTGCTGATCCAACTTCTATTGGAATTGGAGCAGGTTGGGCAACATCACCATATAAGAATTACAGCTCGAAAATTTATCCAGTTCCACATATTGATTATGATAACGGTGTATTTTTTATCGATGATTTATCTGCAGGTGTTTATGCATATCAGGCCAATGGACAAAGTCTTTCAATTGGTGCTCGCTATTTAGCTAATGAATTTAAACCTCATGATTCTGATAATCACCGCTTAAAACAATTAGATACTCGCCATTCTACTCTACTTGCAGAAATCGAATATTCAATTGATACTGACTTCGGCAGTTTTTCTAGTAGTGTTGGTACCGATGTTCTTAATGAAAGTAACAGCATTTTAGCTAATGCTGATTATAGCTTACCTTACCTAGAGGGTAATTTAGTTATAGTACCAACCATTGGTATCAATTGGGCAAACAGCAAACATAACGATTATTACTATGGTGTGTCTCACAGAGAATCATCTCGCTCTGGATTACGTTATTTTAATGCTGATAGTTCAGTAACCCCTTATGCTGAAATCGGCGCCCAATATTCATTAACGGATAATATTGCTACTTTTGGTGGTGTTCACGTTGATAAATTAACCGGTGATGCTGCCGATAGTCCAATGGTAGACAGCAGTACAATTACTTCTGTTTATATGGGATTATCTTATAAATTCTAAGTGTTTTGGTCTATTTTAGAATTAAAGCTGATGATAAAACAATAGGTCAATCGTATTATTATCGTACGCTTTATTTACGACAATTATGGTAAAATAGTTATCCTAAATAAAACTTAGGAAGTGTAATAACATGCTTTGGTTTAAAAATGCCATTATTTACCAACTTAATAATGACACCTTACTAAATAAAGACACTATTGAAAAAGCAGTCAAATCCCAACTGTTTACACCCTGTGGTAACCTTGATACCACTAAAATAGGTTGGGTATCACCTTATCGTGATGATAACCAAGATAATTTAATTATTGATATCAATGGCCAATATTTACTACGTATAAAAAAAGAGACAAAAATATTACCTGCGCCAGTTATCAAACAAGCATTATTAGAAAAGATAGATAAACAAGAGCAAACATTAAGTAGAAAATTAACTAAAAATGAGAAAGCGACATTAAAAGATGAAGTCATGATTGATCTCATGCCTCGAGCCTTTAGTAAATATAATCACTATTGGCTTTGGATTGATACCGACAATAAACGTATCATTGTCGATAGTAGCAATTTTAAACAAGCCGAAGATATTTTAGCTATTTTACGTAAAGAGTTAGGCGCACTTGCCTTAACACCGTTATCAATTGATAAACCGCTAGAACAAATATTAACAACTTGGGCTAAAGAAAAACTTAGCTTTCCACCTTTTATATTAGGCGATCAAGCTGAATTGAAAGATCCGCTTGAAGGAAATGGCATTATTAGTTGCAAAAATCAAGATATCACTAGTGATGAAATGCTAATTCATTTTGATTCAGGAAAATGGATCACAAAAATGAAAATTATTGATGATAGAGGTGTGAATTTCATTGTACACAGTGATTTGACGTTAAAAAGAATCAAGTTTGATTCTATCATTTTAGATGAAAATGAAGACATCGGTTCAGATGAATTTGATAAGCGTCTCGAAGCTGATTTTATTATTATGTCAAACGTTTTAGCTAATACCATTAATGAGTTTACACTCGTGATTAACAAAATTATTTGATAATATTATTTAAATATTTTTTTAGTGTTCTATTATAAACTCTAGCTTTGCATATAAAGTATGCTATAATTACGAAAGATTATGTATAGCATAATTTACTTGAAGATAAATTATTATTAGTTTATTTCAAATAAACTTAAATAAAAACAAACTAAACAACGTCTATAACAACATATAAGTTGAGGCAAGAAAATGAAAAAAACAACTCTAGCTCTAGCAATTGCAGTTGCAAGCTTAACAGCTACTGCCGCTAACGCAGCATATGAAGACAACACTTTTTATACAGGTGCTAAATTAGGTTGGGGAGAACTTTATAGCTTAGATGCACATAAAGTTCGTGGTGATGATGAAATTGGCATTAAAACTTCAGACCGTAGCAACGTTGCTGGTGGTGCTTTTGTAGGCTTCCAAGCTAACCCTTATTTAGCATTTGAATTAGGCTATGATTGGTTAGGTTCAGCTAAATATAAAAGAACTTGGTCAGATGATAATACCAAAGCAGGTAACAGCAAAGTTTCTGCGCAAGGTGTTTCTTTAACTGGTAAATTAAGCTATCCATTATCATTCATCTCTGACGATTTAGATGTTTACGGTCGTGCTGGTGGTATGGTGACTATTGCTAAATGGAAAAACAGTGGTGACTATAAAGACTATTATGGTCATGGTGGCACTAAAACTGATGTATCTCCAGTTTATGCATTAGGTCTTGATTATCGCTTAGACGAAGACTTCTCTACTCGTTTAGAGTACCAATACACTCAACATATTCATACTAAAAGTGATGCATCACCTGATTCAGGCTTGTTAACTTTAGGTATTACTTACCGTTTAGGTTCTCCAGCAGTTGCTGCTCCAGAAGTTGAAGTTAAAACTCAAGAAAACCGTTATGTATTAAACGAAGATGTTCTATTTGCTTATGCAAAAGCTGATTTAAAACCAGAAGGACGTCAAGCACTTGATAACCTATTAACATCTCTTGTTAAAATTAACCCAACTCAAAGTGCAATTGTTGTAATTGGTCATACTGACCGTATTGGTTCAGACAGCTACAACCAAAAACTATCTGAACAACGTGCACATTCAGTAATGAAATACCTAGTAGAAAAAGGTGTTCCAGCTGATTTAATCAGTGCTCGTGGTATGGGTAAATCTCAACCAGTTACAGGTACTAAATGTAATGCACTTCGTGGCGCTGACTTAAAAGCATGTTTAGCACCAGATCGTCGTGTTGAAATTGAAGTTAAAGCACGTAACGTGCAAGAAGTGAAAGTGATCGATTCAACCAATTAATTTGGATTGACTCAATCACTGAAACCCGGCTGATGCCGGGTTTTTTATTTATAAGATTTGGTTAGTAACTAAATAATATATCACCTTCGATCTATAAATTACCCACAAAAAAGATTATAATCAGTTCTGTTTTGTTAGTAATTATAATTAAAGGGGTTATTGTGCCTACCGCTATTTGGCAAGATTGTCTTTCTCAATTACAAGAAGAACTTCCGACAACTGAATTTAATTTATGGATTCGGCCATTGCAAGCGGAAATGGTTGATAATAAACTTTACATCTATGCCCCAAATAGATTTGTGCTCGATTGGGTTCGAAATAAATATCTCACAACCATATCACAACTATTAAATAAACATTTTAATAATGATTCTTTGAAGTTATATCTTGAAGTTGGCTCTACTTTATCAATTGATAAAAAAGTCAAAAAGGAACAACCGAAAGCTGATCTGGCTCCGGCATGGAAAACAACTAAAGAAAATAATAGTAACTATAATTATCATTCAGGAATCAATCAAAAACATACTTTTGATAGTTTTGTAGAAGGTAAATCTAACCAACTTGCTGTCGCGGCGGCAAAACAAGTGGCAGAAAACCCAGGTAAAGCCTATAACCCATTATTTTTATATGGATCAACAGGTTTGGGCAAAACACATTTATTGCATGCAGTTGGTAACCAAATAATTGAAGAACAAAATAATGCAAAAGTTGTTTATATGCATTCGGAACGATTTGTGCAAGATATGGTCAAAGCATTACAAAATAATGCTATTGAAGAATTTAAAAATTACTATCGATCAGTTGATGCGTTATTAATTGATGATATCCAATTTTTTGCCAATAAAGAGCGTTCACAAGAAGAATTTTTTCATACTTTTAACTCATTATTAGAAGGTAATCAACAAATTATCTTGACATCTGATCGCTATCCGAAAGAAATAAATGGTGTTGAAGATCGTTTAAAATCACGTTTTGGTTGGGGGCTAACAATAGCAATAGAACCACCAGAGCTTGAAACTCGCGTTGCGATACTAATGAAAAAAGCAGAAGAAAATCATATAAAGTTACTTGAAGAAGTAGCATTTTTTATTGCTAAACGCTTACGTTCTAATGTACGAGAACTAGAAGGTGCATTAAACCGAGTCATTGCCAATGCTAATTTTACAGGTAAAGCGATAACGATTGATTTTGTTAAAGATGCGTTAAAAGATTTACTCGCATTGCAAGAAAAACTCGTGACTATTGAAAATATTCAAAAAACTGTGGCGGAATATTATAAAATTAAAGTATCAGACCTATTATCTAAACGCCGCTCTCGCTCTGTAGCAAGACCTCGTCAAGTTGCGATGGCATTAGCTAAAGAATTAACCAATAAAAGTTTACCTGAAATTGGTGATGGATTTGGTGGCAGAGATCACACTACCGTTTTACATGCATGTCGAAAAATTGCAGAATTAAAAGAAGAAAACAATGATATTAAAGAGGATTATTCCAATTTAATTCGAACATTATCAACTTAAAAAAGAATCAACATTATGAAATTTATTATTGATCGCGAAAAACTTATCAAACCACTGCAACTTGTCAGCGCACCTTTAAGTAGCCGTCCAACGTTACCCATTTTAGGTAATTTATTATTACAAGTGAACGATAATACTTTATCAATGACAGGCACCGATCTTGAAATCGAAATGATTGCGCATTTACCTTTAACCGAAGCAAATGAACCGGGTGCAACAACAGTTCCAGCAAGAAAATTCCTCGATATCTGTCGAAATTTACCCAATAATGCGCAAATTTCGATAACCGTTGACGATAATCGATTAATAATTCAATCGGGTCGAAGTAAATTTTCCTTAGCGACCTTACCTGCTAGTGATTTTCCTAATTTAGAAAATTGGCAAAGCGATGTTGATCTTGCAGTTCCGCAAAAAACAATAAAACGACTTATTGATGCTGTTCAATTTTCAATGGCTAATCAAGATGTAAGATATTACTTAAATGGTATGTTATTTGAAATTGAAGACGGTCTATTAAAGACAGTTGCAACTGATGGGCATCGTTTAGCCGTTTGTGCTCAACCAATTGGTCAAAATATTGCTAGCCCTTGCTCAGTCATTATGCCAAGAAAAGGGGTGATAGAACTTGCAAAATTAGTTGCCGATAATGAAGAACTGATTAATATGCAAATTGGTAATAATAATTTACGCGTTAATCTTGGCGATTTTACCTTCACTTCAAAACTCATCGATGGTAGATTTCCCGACTATAAACGCGTATTACCTAGAAACCCAGATAAACCACTTGAAGTATCCTGTGATGAATTAAGAAATGCATTATCTCGCGTGGCAATTTTATCCAACGAAAAATTTCGTGGAATAAGATTATACGTACATAATGATCAGATAAAAATTACGGCCAATAACCCAGAACAAGAAGAAGCAGAAGAATTAATTGATGTTAAATATCAATCATCAGAGCTCGAAATCGGCTTCAATGTCACCTATTTATTAGATATATTAAATACTCTAAGATGTGATAGCGTACAACTTTTATTAACTGATGCAACATCCAGTGTTCAAATTGAAGATATCAATGATCAATCTGCCACATATGTTGTCATGCCAATGCGCTTATAATCATAACTTCTCTTAGCTTCTGATCCCAGTCGGAAGCCTTATTTTATACTATATGACAATTTCACAAATCAAAATTCATCATTTTCGTAATATTGATCATGCCGAGTTATCGTTATCTCGGCATTTTAACTACATCATTGGTGATAATGGTAGTGGAAAAACTAGCCTACTTGAAGCAATATACATGCTTGGACATGGCCGGGCATTTAGACATATTCAATCCAATCGAATTATACAACATGAACAACCTGAATTAATTTTATTTAGCCAAATTGAATCTGCCAATCAACAAACACGCACAATTGGCTTATCAAAAACACGCAATAATGAAAACAAAATAAAAATTGATGGTGATGAAGGTTTTCGGCTCACTGATTTAGCAAAACTATTGCCTATTGAACTCATTACGCCAGAGGGTTTTGATTTACTCACTGGTGGTCCTAAATATCGACGAGCTTTTATCGATTGGGGCTGCTTTCACCATTACCCTGAATTTGTCTATCTTTGGAACAATTTAAAACGATTATATAAACAGCGTAATGCGTTATTAAAACAATCTTATAACTATAACCAACTATTACCTTGGGATAAACAGCTAGTCCCGGTTGCTGAAAAAATAAGCCAGATTAGAGCGGATTATACTCAACATATTTTTCCAAAAATTATAAAAACCTGTGTAGATTTTCTACCTGAATATCAATTAAATTGCCTGTACTATCAAGGTTGGGAACACAGCAGTGATTATGCAGAAATACTTTACAAGCAATTTGAACGAGATAAATTACTTAATTATACCTCGCTAGGTCCACATAAAGCAGATATCAAATTTCGAGTTGACAACATTCCCGTTGAAGATCTTTTATCACGTGGTCAGTTAAAACTACTCATGTGTGCTTTACGTTTATCACAAGGTGAGTATTATTCAAAACAAACAGGGCAATCATGTATTTATTTAATTGATGATTTTGCTTCTGAACTTGATAACAATAAACGAAATCTATTAGCAAAACGTTTAAAACTTGCAAATTCACAAGTGTTTATTACAGCCGTTAACCAAGACCAAATAACCCAGATGATCGATGAAAATGATAAGATTTTTAACATAAAATCTGGTATAATTTCATAATTGTACGAAACGATAAAAGAAATTAAATAGGTCAAAAAATCCATGTCTAACTCTTATGATTCATCTAGTATTAAAGTGCTTAAAGGGCTTGATGCAGTCCGCAAACGTCCTGGTATGTATATTGGAGATACCGATGATGGAACAGGCCTTCATCATATGGTTTTTGAAGTCGTTGATAATGCCATTGACGAAGCATTAGCAGGTTACTGTAACCATATCGAAGTAATCATTCATCCTGATAACTCTGTATCCGTTCGTGATGATGGACGCGGTATTCCAACGGGTATACATAAAGAAGAAGGTATCTCAGCAGCTGAAGTCATCATGACTGTTTTGCATGCTGGTGGTAAATTCGATGATAATTCCTATAAAGTATCGGGTGGTTTACACGGTGTTGGTGTTTCGGTAGTTAATGCTTTATCTGATAAATTAGAACTTGTCATTTATCGTGAAGGAAAAATACACAAGCAAACCTATCATTTAGGTGTGCCAGAAGAACCGCTTAAAGTTATTGGTGAAACCACTGAATCAGGGACTTATGTTCGTTTTTGGCCAAGTCCAAAAACGTTCACCAATATTGAATTTGTCTATGAACATTTAGCAAAAAGGCTACGCGAACTATCATTTTTAAACTCTGGTGTTTCTATTAAACTCATTGATGAACGTACAGGTAAAAGTGAGCACTACCATTATGAAGGTGGTATTAAAGCATTTGTAGAATATTTGAATAAGAATAAGAATCCAATTCATCCTAAAATATTCTACTTTAGTACCGAAAAAGATAATATTGGTGTTGAAGTTGCATTGCAATGGAACGATGGTTACCAAGAAAATATCTACTGTTTTACTAATAATATTCCTCAACGTGATGGTGGTACCCATTTAGCCGGTTTTCGTGGTGCTATGACTCGTACACTAAACAATTACATGGAAAGCGAAGGATACAGTAAAAAAGCAAAAATTAGTGCCACCGGTGACGATGCACGTGAAGGGCTTATTGCTGTCGTATCTGTCAAGGTTCCCGACCCTAAATTCTCATCACAAACAAAGGACAAATTGGTTTCATCAGAAGTTAAATCAGCAGTGGAATCGGTTATGGGTGAAAAGTTAACCGAATACCTACTTGAAAATCCTTCTGATGCGAAAATTGTTGTCGGTAAAATTATCGATGCAGCCAGAGCGCGTGAAGCAGCACGTAAAGCACGTGAAATGACTCGACGCAAAGGCGCATTGGATTTAGGCGGTTTACCTGGCAAACTTGCTGACTGCCAAGAAAAAGATCCTGCTTTATCTGAACTTTATTTAGTGGAAGGGGACTCTGCGGGCGGTTCAGCCAAACAAGGACGAAACCGTAAAAACCAAGCAATTTTACCATTAAAAGGTAAAATTCTAAATGTTGAAAAAGCTCGCTTTGATAAAATGCTCTCTTCTCAAGAAGTCGCAACATTAATTACAGCATTAGGTTGTGGGATTGGTCGTGATGAGTATAATCCAGATAAAATGCGATATCATAGCATTATCATCATGACCGATGCCGATGTCGATGGTTCACATATTCGCACATTATTACTCACGTTTTTCTATCGTCAAATGCCAGAAATTATTGAACGTGGTTATGTTTATATCGCACAACCTCCACTCTATAAAGTTAAAAAAGGCAAACAGGAACAATACATTAAAGATGATGATGCAATGACACAATTTCAAATTGCATTAGCATTAGAAGATGCCTCATTACATGTTAATGATCATGCACCAGCACTTGCTGGCGAAGCGCTTGAAAAACTGATTGCTGAATATCAAAAAGTTGAAAAACTCATTACCAAAATGGAACGTCGTTACCCTAAAGCGTTACTTTCTGAATTGGTTTATCATGATGTTTTAGATGAAAGTATTTTACAGAATCAACAATCAGCACAACATTGGGCTAAAACCATTATTGATAATTTAGCCAGCAAAGAACAACACGGTAGCAGTTATCGCTATTCAGCAGACTACAACGATAAAACACAATTATATGTGCCAATAATTAAAGTAAGAACACATGGTGTTGATAATAACTATGCATTAGATCAAGTGTTTATTCATAGTAATGAATACCGTAATATTTGTCATTTAGGTGCGCAATTAAAAGGTTTACTGGAAGATGGTGCTTTCATTCAACGAGGTGATCGCAAACAGCCAGTTAACTCATTTGAAGAGGCAGTAGATTGGTTAATTCGTGAATCTCGTCGTGGTTTAACCATTCAACGCTATAAAGGGCTTGGTGAAATGAACCCAGAACAGTTATGGGAAACAACAATGGATCCAACCAGCCGTCGCATGTTACAAGTGACCATAAAAGATGCAATCGAAGCTGATCAGCTGTTTACTACCTTAATGGGAGATGAAGTTGAACCACGTCGCTTATTTATTGAAGAAAATGCGCTAAAAGCGGCTAATCTTGATTTTTAACAGCCTATCAGCCCTATTACAGATAACAAAAAACCAGATAAACATCTGGTTTTTTTATAGTGATTAATAGTGATGGCTAAAGCAAATTAGCCTTATTTTGTAAGATAAGTTAATGCCTTAATACTTTATTATTGTCTTTATTGGCAAACAGGTCTATTTATTTTCAAATCAGACACCGCATTGTTCATCTGTTTAATCATATCTTTTGGACTCTGAGCGATATAGACCTTCCCTCCTGTCATATCCGCAACACAATCAATTTTATGTTCGCCTGCTATATCGACAATGTTAATTTTTAATTTTGGTTTCTGCGTCGAAATATAATTCGCTAAAGTACAAATATTATTCCTTGAACAGCTATCTTCACCATCACTGATGATCAAGATATAATCATTACGATTCACACCATCTAACATACTACTCGCTTTTTCAAGTCCACTATAAAGTGGTGTTCCACCCCCACCTGCACCTGATGGATTAAGTCTGGTGATATTATTTTTTAAAATACTACGACCAGCATAATCATAAAATTGCGTAAAATTTGCCGCCGGACAGCGATTTAACGTGACAAGCGATATACCAATATTGGGTTGTATTTTATCGATACTCGATAACGCTACGCTTTTACTTGTCGATAAACGACTGGGTAAACGCGTCATTTTTTTCTGATAATCAGCTTTTTCCTGTTCGGACATATTACGAGGATAACCATAAGACAGGTATTGAAAAAATTGCTCAACTTCTGCTGGCGATTCAGCTAAAGTTGCAGTCATCGATAGGGAATTATCAAACACAATAACCATTTTCGATGGATTTGGATTGTTCTTTATCTCATCTTGAGTGATACAATTAGGCGGATTTTTAACCTTAGGTTTTGGTTTAACTTTGGGTACTTCTTGAGTATTAATGACAGGCTCTGGCTCTATAGCAGGTACGGGATCAGGTTCTGGCGTAGCGACAACTTGCGGCGCTTTCGGAGGTTCCACTACCGGTGCCGGCTTAGATACAGGTTCAGGTTTATTGACTAATACTGGCGGAATAATAATTAACTCAGGTACAGATTGCACCTTGTTTTCTAGTGAAGATGGATAAAAAAAGTACCACAATAGGCTCAATAATCCTAGTAATAGCAATGCCAAAATTAACCAGTACCACCAACGCCAAAATGATTTTGAAACCGTAACAGGGGGAATAACCGGTTGCGATAAAACGGGTTTTGCTAGATCGAAAATAATAACGGGTTCATCATTAATAACAAAAATTTGATTGGCTAAATTTTTTATTCTAGGCAACCATAAAGCTACCAATTTTTGTTGTTCATCATTTAAAGGAATTGATTTAATCGCCGTTTCAATATCATTAATTCGCGTGGTTAATGTATCTTTTATTTTTTGCTTATGCGATTCATCTGCAACATGATCAATTAATATCGGTTGCCCTTCAAGATGAGTATACCAACCTAAATAGTCATTGTTACTCATAAGTTTAGGTATAGCAAAAATAGAAAAAGTGCGTTCTGTCAAATGCGGTTTTAACAACGATAACATTAAGGAGTATTGCTCCAATAAAGCCAACTTAGTTGAATCATTATGATCAATTGAAATCCGGGTTATTCGTTGCATTATTCACGCATTTCCTTCTATTTTGAACGTATAATAAACAAGCTTATTAACTCAAGGCTGTTTTTATCAACAACATCAAAAATTTATTATCGCTTTACACTACTCACAAATCGGTTTACTAATATTCATATCAGACACAGCATGATTCATTTGATTGACAATTTCTGTTGGATTTTGTGCAATGTAAACTTTACCACCAGTACTTTGAGCAACACAGTCAATTTTATGTTGCCCTGCAATGTCGACAATATTAATTTTCAAACGTGGTTGCTTAGCCGCTATATTACTCGCTAACGTACAAATATTACTTTTAGTACAATTATCATCACCATCACTAATAATTAAAATATAGTCATCACGATTTACGCCATTAAGTAATTTACTGGCTTGTTGTATACCACTATAAAGTGGCGTTGCGCTGTTATATTCTAACGGATTTAATTTATTGATTTTATTTTTTAACTTTGATCGATTAGTATAATTATAAAATGATGTGGTTTGAGCGACTGGGCAACTTGTAAGTGTCACTAATGCGATATCAATATTTTGCTGTATTTTATCAATTGTGGATAGTGCCACTTTTTTACTACTTGATAACCGATTAGGTAACCTAGTCATCTTTGCTTCATAAGCGTTGGCTTGACTTTCTGACATGGAATTCAAATTAGTTTTTAAATATTGATCTATTGCGGATTTTGACTCCATTAATGTCAATGTCATTGATGCTGAATTATCAAATATTATTACCATTTTAGAGGCGTCATTATTATGGGCGACGTCTTCTTTTCGAATACAATTTTTAGCTACTGGCTCAGGCACAGGTTGCTGAACAACAGGTTCAGGCTCTTTCGTCGGCGGTTCAACAACAGGAGCTGGTGGCTTGTTAACTAACACAGGCGGAATAATTATTAACGCCGGAATAACATCAGGCTTTTTATCTTTATTAAATGGGCAAAAAAAGTACCCTAACACACCTAAAAGTCCTAATAGCAATAATGCCAACAATAACAAATACCACCATCGCCAAAATGATTTTGGGGCAACCACAGGAGGAACCGGCGTAGGTTTGGGTAAAATTGGTTCTTCAAAAGAATTAACAATGACAGGTTCACCATTAACAATATAAATTTGATTACCTAAACTTTTAATTCTTGGTAACCAAGACGAAACTAATGTTTGTTGCTCACTATCTAAACGCATTGACTTAACGGATAATTCAATATCGTTGATGCGTGTTTGTAACGTTTCAGTAACTTGTTTCTTCACGAGCTCATCATTAACATCACTCAGTGAAGTAGGCTGTCCTTGAAGTTCGGTGTACCAACCTAAATATTGATTATCATCAATTAATCGAGGTATCGCGAGAATTGAAAATGATCGCTGAGTTAAATTGGGCTTTAACAACGATAACAAAGAATTATATTGATCCAATAAAGCCATTTTTTGTGAGTCATTATGGTCAACTATAACCCTTGCTATTCGTTGCATGCGCAATATATTCCTTAATTTTAACTTTTCAAATAAATAATACTGTTCAAGTTTTCAGATAGCTAAATATTTAGTGCTTTCTGTAATTGTTGAAGTTTTTTATTTAATTTATCCAGTTCGACCTGTTTTTCTACTTCTGATTTGTTTGATTTATTTACTTGATTATACTGTTGCTCAATGTCATTAACTTGTTTTAATAAATCGTCACGACCTTTCGCTTTTGCTTTTATTTCGCTCGTTAATTTAGACAGATCTTGCTTTAACTTCTGCTGCTGAGCTTGTTTCTGTTTTACACTCAACGTAGTATCGTTTTTCTGTTTTTCGATATTTGCATAAATCTCTTTAAATTGTTGATTAGCCCTTTGTTCGTTCTCAAGAATTTGTTTTTTCTGATCAATTCTAGCCTGATAATTACCGGAATAATTGCAACTTATTTTATCCATAATACCGATATTAGTATTTTTAGGATCACATTGTTCTGGAGTTGTAGAACAGCCGGCGAGTAAAGCAAGCGATAAAATAGAGATAAAAGATATTTTTTTCATAATTAACCAACCTTAACAGCTGAGCGTTGTTGAGTAACTAAATTCACTTGTTTTTCAAGTGCTGCTATTTGTTTATGTAATTGACCGATTTCTTGATCCAATCTAGTGACGTTCACACCGGATCGTTGTTCCTGAACAGACAGGTTAACCCAATCATTTTCAACTTTCTTAATTCGTTTTAATTTATCATTTAAATAAGCAATATTCGCGTCGATTTGAGTTAACTCTTTCTGAGCCTGCTTTTTATTGACACTTTCGCTTTTTATTTGTTGATTTAAAGCGTTAAGCGTAGCTAAATTTCTATCCACAACATCTTTAGCACTTCGTGTAATTGATTGCACTTCTGCGGTGTTTTGTTGAACATCTTGAATATAGGCATCAATGCGCGCCTCAGCATTAGCATATTCTGCTCGTTTTTTATCCAGATAATAATTTCCGCCCATCATTACTCCACAACCAACAGCGGCAGAAGCAAGGCATGCAGCAGGTTTTCCACCTAATAACACACAGCCAAGCCCACTAATACCTGCACCTATGGCACAAGATTGCCATGCAGATTTACTAAAAAATTCAGCAGTTGAACCTTTAGTTAATTCAGGATCGACATTTTTTGTACTCGCTCCGCCAGATGTAGATTGACAACCTGCCAAAACTAGAGAAATGCATAAAGCAAGTGTACCTATCATTTTGTTCATTATTTCTTTCCTTTTATCTCATTACAAGATTGCAGCCAAGTTGTTCTTTCAATCTTACCAGACTCAATATATTGATTAATATGTTGTAAATAAAGTTTTAAGTAATCACTCATATTCGCTTTACCACTGTTTTCTAAAATAAATTGCGTGGGCTTTGCTTGCTCATCAAGAGTATTTTTTTCATAGTTTGATGCGGTATTAACAATGGTGTCAGCATAATATTTTAAAATAAAGTCTCTGGCATTTTTCGACTCATCAAGAACGTGTTTTAAATTATTGAGTTTTTCGGGTGAACACACACCGTCATTATTAACATTTTCTGAATCTTTTGTTTCACAAACTTCATTATTTATGGTGTTATATAAATTATTATTATATTCAAATTTACTATTTAAGTCAGAGACATTTGCACACAAAAAAGCGCCTAACTGTAGCGCGGATTGAATTGAGCGGTTTCGCTGTTCGTCGCGAGCTTGATTGGCACTACGTAAAAGGGTATTTAGTTGATTGAGTTCTTTTTTAGTCTTTTCATCTTCGACTTGTTTAGTGATTTTTTCAAGCTCACTCACCACATTTTGTTTTTGATTTTCTTCCGCTTCTGAGCCTAATTCATTCCATTCTTTGTCTAATTCTTTGATAATATCGCTACTAGACATCACTTCAGTTGTATAGACCACTCGAAAACCGACATCCATACTTTTATAAGCACCTTTATCATCGTAATACGGTTTTTCAATACGAAAAGCAGTGGTGATTGACGATTCAGGTGTCAAATAACTGCCACCTCTAACCGTCATACCACCAGGTTGACCATGATAACGATCAAGTTTATTCATACGAAAAGAATCAAACATCATTTCGCTAGCATTGCCTAACATATCATAAAGATCAACAGGATTAGGCTGTAAGCGTCCAATAAGCTGTAATTTACCATTGGCTGATTTTGCACCAGAAAACCATGCATAATTTTCTAAATTTGCCGTCATTGGGAAACGCATTTCACGGAACTCAGAATCTGTCACTTTTGACCCTCCACGAGCTGCATATTCCCATTCGGTATTATTAGGTAGACGGATATAACCTTTCGGTAAGGTATTAGCGTTAATCTTCGACTGATTTTCAATCAACCAACGATTATATTTATCAGTAAAAGCAACAGCATCAAACCAACTAATGTTGGTAATAGGAAAGGTAAGTGCTAGTTTTGCTGTGGGGCAAGTATCACTCATGACAGCTTGATATTGCAAAGCGGTTATTTCATATTTGCCAATCAAATAATAACGCTCTTTTCCCTTTTCAGAAAAACTACCAGAAATATAATTGGGGGTTGCATATTCGGCAAAACCGAGCTCTTTTTGATTACTGCCTAAAATAACTTTAATATCATCTAAAGGCTTATTCGTTGGTGTATAGATTTTTTTCATTACCAAACTACCATCACATGGCATAGGCAAAATAACATCATCTTTTGCTGGTTTTGGATTGAAAAAATTACTATTCCAAGGTTCAGCATAGCAACTTAACGGAAATAAACTGATAGTTAATCCCCAAAAAGCAATTTGTTTTAAGTTACGCTTCGCGTAAACTTTCTGCTGGTTGGATCTTAATAGCACGTCGACCTCCTATGGCTACAACGACACCTGAAATAACTATACACAACAAAAATGCAATGATAAGGTGGTAAAATTGTAAGCGACTTACAATTGGTTGTGAAATCAAATTTTTACCTAACACAGCATTAAAGGCATAATTGCCTAATAAAAATAACACAAAGGAAACGAAAAACGCCAAACAACTCAAAATAACGGCTTGATTGATTAAATACCCCATTATCGCTTTGGATTGGAAACCAAGTAATCGCATAAAAGCAATATCTTTGCGCTTACGTTCAATATTTGATAGAAACGAACCCGCAAACGATAAAATACAACCTAGTCCTGCGGTTATTGCAATCACGCTAAAAATAAAATTGAGTACCCGATCAATCGCTTTAACATTTTCAATGACATTAGACTGCGTGCGTGTTTCGATGTTCTTTTCTCTTAATTTAAACGATAATGGTGCTACGTTATCTAACGAATTGGCATAAATGCGAGCCCTTGCAAATAATGAATGGGGTGGCGGATTATTTTTACCGGTATTAGTTGCAAATAATTCACTTTGATAGCCATCATAAAAATTTTCCATTGCAATGAGTAAATCTAAACTGACAAACGCAGCAGCACGACTATAGCGATTGTCAGGAATAATACCTTTGACCTCTAATTCAATTGATCCTTTCTCGAACTTGCCATCTAATTGACGGGTAATAAATAATTTTATATGACTACCCACAGTTACTTGCAATTTTTCCGCTGATAATGCACTTAATAAAATTTGAGTTTTATCATTAATAGAAGGCAAATCCTGTGTAAGCGGATCGCCACTCGCTGTAGGAATAATTTCAGCACTGCTCACAAAGTGGCTTGAATCTTTGACTAGATCGGCTTGAGTATTAAGCGAACGCGTTAAAGGAATCACAAAGCCAGTTTCAGGTTGTTTTTTTATCCAGTCAAACATGGCATCATCCAGATTTAAATTACCCACAATCTTTATCTCTAAATTTTGTGGATCATTAAGTAGTTGCTGCCGTAGCTGCGAAACTACGCCATATTTTAAGCTGAACAATAACAATAATGGTGTAATGACCGATATGACCGATGCGATAATACAAAATGAGACTTTTTTGTCGTACCATAAATCAGACAATGATAACCGTATGATTAGCAACCATTTTAATATCATTTTACTCATCGACGCATACCTTGCTTTGTAATGGTAAAAAAACTGATGATTGTGGAGAGTTTAATTTGGCCGATAAAGTAAATAAGCCTTTACTTGCAATACGTTGCCAATCATGCGTAACAATCATCGCGGCAATATTATCTTGTTTTGCCTGTTCAATAATCAAATCAAACAGTAAATTGGCGTTATATGGATCTAACGCTGAAGTCGGTTCATCAGCGAGTAATAGTGCTGGTTTATGAATAATCGAACGAATAAACGATGCTCGTTGCCTTTCACCAATTGATAACTGCTTAGGATATTTACTGAGTAAATGTGCAATGTTAAGCTTGTCGACTAAATAATCGAATCTTGACATATCAACGGGTAGCTGAAGTAATTTAAGCGGTAATACAATATTTTCCCGAATAGTCAAAAACGGCAGTAAACCACCAGTTTGTAACATAAATCCTAAATAACGAGCACGAATAATCGCTAACTCATCGATATCATTACGGTGAATTAATTTAGCTATATCAATATCGCTATTATCTAAAACTAATTTATAACAATCCAGCTCATCAGGTTTTAAAATCATGCCAATCATTTCAAGCAACGTACTTTTACCCGATCCGCTATCGCCTTGTATCACGACAACTTGCCCTGCGTTTAATGATAGCTCTGGCAGGCAAACGTTAAAAAAAGATTTGCCTGTAGAGCGAGAGATGGCTAATTGCTTTATTGTTAACATGAGCTTTACGGTAACATTTCTAATGGGATAGGATAAACATTATCACGAGGATCACTACCTTCAGCTAATGAAATCCAACGATCAACATCGGCATTACATTTCTGATAATAACGAATTTTGCTATTAAGATTACGAATAAATTTTTCTTGTTCAAGTCCACTCATGCTTTTCCAAGTATCTTGATCCAGTCCAGTAACATCACTTTTATAAGGAATATTATCCAAATATTCGCCAAGCAAACCTAAATCAGCAATTTTGGTAACTGAATCTGATTTTAGTTTACTTGGATCTTGCCCCATAGCTGCGGCAACAGAACGTAATTGTGAAAACATATCATCAGAAGAAATCAATCCATCATTAGCTGCATTAGCAATTTTACTAACCACATCACTTAAGTCACTCAATTGCGACTTAGTTAATAAAATCCGAGGCTCTGCTGTTGGTATTGTTGGTTTAACAAAATCTTTATCCGCAATCCACGCTTTAAAAACTGAAGGGGCTTTCGTTCCATTGGTATCACCTAAATAAGCAAGCTGCATTGCTTTACTCAATAATAATGCATCTTTTAGCATATCCGAATCATCATCTTTAGCATTAAGTGCATTACCTACAGATGCTTCACCTTTATATGCTAATTTCACTTGTTCAGACAACGCATCAGCTAATAAATCAACTTTCTTACCAAATTCTTGAACATCACCAGCATTAACAGGGTAATAAAGTGATTTATGAATAAAATCATTGTAGGTTAAATCAGAATATTGCGCGGCAGCGACTTGATGATCTTTTTCACCACTTGGTGTTTTTAAATGCAGTGCATAAATAGCAACACCTTTATGCTGAGCTTCAAGCCTTAATTGTGCAGCATCCATACCGGTGCTAGACAGTTTATCGTCACCAGGAATGGCACTAGCATCAGTAATTAAAATCATATATCGCGCGCCAAAACTATTCCAATTGATATCATTTAGCGCTTGTGCAACACCTGCATAAGAATCTTCTGCAAAATAAGAAGTTGAAACAGTCGCTTGCTTGAGTGAAGCACTTAATTTCATGAACTCTTCTTTATTTTGAACTTTATTAGGATCAACAAAAATTTTAGAAACAAACTCCAATTTATCAGACGCTTTTAAACTAGAACGGAACGATACTAAACCAAATTTAACCTGATTTTGTAAGTGTTCCTTTTCAATATGTTGATAAACACGTTCAACTGCCTCTTTGGTTCTTGAAATATAAGGATCCATTGATATGGTTGAATCAATGACAAAAACAATTGCAGCTTTAAATGGTACAACTTGATTGGCCGTATTATCATCCGAGCTTTGGTTATTAGTGGAGTTAGAATTAGTGTTATTTTTAACCAATTTATCTTGTTTACTCACTGAAGCGACTTCTAAAACTCGCTCATAAAAACCTTTACCATTCATCACCTCTTCACCTTGTAAAATAGGTAATAAATAAAAGTTTGTTTTAAAATCAATATACGCTTTCGGCTCTTGCGCCACAATTTCAGGCGTTGCTTTATCAGCGTTTAGTGAGTCTCGAATGGGTTTTAACAAAGTTTCGGGCTGATCTGAATCTACAATTTTGGTTAAAGCCGCTTTATCTTTAAAAAATAATAGAGGATCACGATCAACTGGATTGGTAAAAACCAATGTCATTTGCATATTCCATGCTATTGCACAGGAATTATTTATCCAACCTACAGTATTACCATATGAATCAGGTCCAATACTAAGCCACTCTTGATTATTATCTGTTTTTCGTTCATACACATAATACCGAGAAAAAGCAGGTAATGTAGCGCCTGTTGGATCCGTAATATTTTTTTTCAATTCACAAGTTGGTGTACTTAGCACTCGTTGATAAAGTGTTGTTTTACCCTCTTGTTTTAGTGGTTCAGCAGCTGAACTTATCAACGGCATACAGGCAAGCGTTAGACTGATAACTAATTTTGAAACGGCTATTTTTTTCATACCTGTGTTCCCCATTATTTTTGTAACTCGTCTAATCGTTCTTTAGCTAATGTATTATTCGGATCACGGTCTAATGCAGTTTCATACCAATAACTTGCTGTACCTTTATCTGCTTTAAAACAATTATTTGCTTGATAAAATTTTTCGTCATACTCTTTAGCATAAAGGAAAGCAATCTGACCATTTTGCTGGGCTTGATTTGCATATAGACGCTGAGCAATATTACATTTATCCGCCTTTTTTGCATCATTAATTAACTGGATAATTGCCTGAGTATCAGGCTTGGTTTGTAAACACTGTTGAATAAAAGCCAGATCGTCAGTTGTGGTATTATTTAAACTGCATTGCGCATTAACTTGAGCTGTAGGTTCGACAGGTTGTGTTTTTTGAAACACTAAAAAATACCATGCAGCTAGGCCAAGACCAGCTAAAATCAATAGAACAATGATAATGGTGATAACCAAGCCTAATTTACTCTTCGATTTTTTTAACTGAGGAGTCTGAGCAATCTCTGGTTCAATTACTGTTTCGACGTCAAGTTTAACCGGCTCAATAAGGTCATCATTTTGCGTCTCAATGTTGGGGGTTTGTTCAGGCTCTTCAGGTAGTTCAACAGGTTCGGTAAGTGATTTGGTTTCAACCGATGGATTATCTAATGGCGGTTGAACAACATTTAATGCTGTTGAAGCAAGTACATCTTCGGCAATACTAACAACACCACCATCAATATAACGTTGGTTTTGTTTGTCGCGTAACTGTATTAGAAATCGTTTGGTATTGTCCTGAGATAATAACGAATCAACTAACCATTCACTCACATAACCACTAATTTGTTGATTATCTACTGACAAATCGGCTATTGAATGCCAACACTTTTCGGGTCCCCATTGTTGCAAACCAGATAAATAATAACCATCTTGATTACGCTGTATAAGCATATCGATATCGGCACTACCATTCCACTTTTTTGCCGAAAACTTCGCAATTCCAGGTTTATAACCTTCTAATTCAATTCTTAATGCCATAGTACCCTCTATTTCGCCTCCCAATCACCAAGCTATTTTGTCATTCAGTGATCAATAACAAAACTTTCATTTAAAATCAGGAAGATCTAATATTATTTTTAGTTAATTTTTCAATCTTATTGTTATAACATTAATTTATATAAGCTTGCTTAAAACTAGCCAAAATCTCGCCCAGGCGACTATTTTGTTCTTGACTGATTTCACGCCCAGCATGATGTCCAATGTTTTCTTGAGCAAGCATCGCAAATGCAATAAACCAATCGAATATTGCATACTGAGAATAATTTTTAGTTTTCTCATCTAATATAGGCAATGGATGCGATTGCTGATGCGTAAATTCAGCTACCGGTGAAGAAAAAATAGGTTTACCTTGATTCACCCGGCTCATTGGTATATCAACAGCTTGCCCCTGAACAAAACCAAGCCAAGCAATAAAATCTGCTAATAAAGTATGAATGGTGCTCACTTGTCTTGACTCAAGATCATCACGTTTACTACCCGTATTTTCATTATTTAAAATGCGATCAGTTAAATTTGCCTCAAGCTTTAAACGATTTGCAGCTGTGATTAACTCTTCGACGATAAAAGATAACGATTTCTGATGTAAACCAAAGAACTGCAAAACATGTTTATCTAATACCATATTTCTTAAATAATCCAACCAAGCGGTAAAAACTGTTTTGGCTAATTTTGACTCGGTAGGTAACGAAGATGTAAGCGTCACTTCAGACGAAAAGGTTGCATCAGAAAATAACTCAAAATCAGTATTTAAGCCAAAATCAGTTGATAAATCATCACTATTTGCATGCACATTATGAGTATCTTGAGTTGTTTCAGTATCAATATTACTCGTATGATAAAGCGCACGGATAGTTTGATCTGGCAGTTCTAAAGTTTTGAGTAATTCGCCAAGTAATAATGCTTTCCCTTGTAGTTCTTTCACTACATCAGTAATAATCTGTTTTTTCTTACTTAGTTCTTCATCACTATCAGCATGATACCAAGTATCAAAACGCATATTTATAATATAATCAATTTTTTCATTAAGCTGTTCTAAAATACGCTGTTGCTTAACTTCAGTAATGGCAACTTGTTCTAAATATTGGCTAATGCGTTCAATCCCACCATCATTTAGCTGCAACATAGCATCCCACGCATTAGCCGGTTGATTAACATATTGCTCAATATCGGGATTTTCAATAAATGTTTTTCTCAATAGCAACATTTTTTGTTGATAACTTTCGTTATAAGATAATTCACGATTGGAAGTGGCATCAACGTTTAAAAACGGCACATCAAAACCGGGTTTTCGCACTAAAAAAACATTATTGAATTTATGACCATTTGACCAATTTGTTAACCAATCATAATTACCAAAGCGCTCTAAAATAGTTTGTTGTAGTAACCCACCTTTACCCCAGCTATTTTTGAGATTATCTTCTGAAAGTATTAATGAGCTACCAATACGTTTATCAAACATGGTAATCGCCCATAATAATCCTGCTTTTTTTGTTGCTCTTTTTTCAGCTGTCTCACCTTGGGTTTTATCAATCCAACGTTCAAGCACGGGGCCGACATCGTTAACATCAGACTGTTTGTCTGATGGCGTACAGACAACCAGTACGTTCATTTCTTGATTATCAGTATATTTTTCAAAAAGATAAGCCACTTTACCTCGCAATAAAAGCTGAGCAATCGGGTTACCTTCTTTAACATCAGAGACAGAAATCAAATTCAAACGGCCGCGATACCCAGGAAAATCAAGCAAATCAACTTTTTCAAAAGTAGTAACCCGTGTTGGATTGACTAAAGGAAAAATCAGCTCAGCAGTCAAAAATGCTAATTGAGCGATAGATATTGTAGTTGGCTCACCATTTAGTGGCGTAATAGTGACTTGAGTATCGCGATCGGTATTTAATCGTTCAAGAATATCGACATTCATAATGCTATCAATTTGCGATTTAACACCATCATTATCTTTCACTAATACTGATAGTGGAGCATAAACAGTATCAACATGGTTTAAGCTGCTTAACGTTGTGGCGAGTTGGGTATAAGCCACAGTCAATTCGTTTATGCCACCCCATAACACCGAAAAAAGTTCACCTCGATCAAGTATTGAAAGATAGGGGAGTAATTGCATCGCCTTTTCCCAATAGCCGCCTTTCAATCCTTCTAAAGCATTGCCAAAATTTTCGGAAAGATAATCATAAAGATCAACAATATCGTCTTCGGTTATCCCACTAGTGCGCTCAGTTTGCTTCTTGCCTTCAAGCTGTAGAAGCAGCTGTTTCAATGAAGAGAATTCGATTTTATTCGTGATTTTTTGTTGATCAAAATCTTTAAAATAAGCATTAATTAAAATTTTTACAATTTCAATCTCTTGAAATAATCTTAATTCTAATGGGTAGTTGGCTATTCCCCCTTTGGCTATACGACTAAAACGGGTAACCAGTCCAGTTGCTTCTTTACCACTTCCAACAGGATTAACATGTTCAATAAAGTCTAACACTTGATTGTCAACAACTGTTTCAAGTTTACCGTTTTCACCGGCAGCTAATGCCGAGATAAGATAAGATTTACCCGCTTGCGATAACCCAAAAAAACCGACCGCCACAGATTTACTTGAGACATCACCCAATCTTTTGGCTGTATTACGTAAACGACGAAGATCAAGAATTAAGTTATCAGCCTCGCTATTCAATCGTTTGGATGAATCACGAGTCTGTTTCACCCATTCAATCGCTTGTGCTGACGCTTGATACACTTGATCCCAAGATTTAGGAAGTTGTTCATTTAAATTATTCATCGTTTTATCATTCCACTATCAAGCCAATATTGTGTACTTATTAATCCAGAATTAACCATTGTATTTAGGTTCAATTTGATATCCTGATTTTTATTACAAGCACGCCCATCAGAGGCTTTAACATCTTTAATATAAAAATTCTCAATGGTTTTTTGTCGACTTTTTATGCCTAATGTCACTTCTAATACCACACCTTCAGTACTCAAGCGTTTAGCCACTTCACTGTTTTCTATAGTTAAAATATAAATTGGTGACGCCGGCCAACGTTCGATTTCTAATTGCTTGAAACCGAGCCGTGTGGTGCCACGGATCTCAAAAGAGGTATCGGGAAAGTCATAATCAGGATCATCTAAATCAATATCTCGGTAATAAACATTTTCCTTTTTTATCATATTAAGATTATCTAAAAGACCAATATATTTAACTGTAGAATATAAATCGATATTTGATGATCTAAAATAAAAATTAGGTAAACGTAAATTTTTACTTAAAAAGCATAACATAGCCCCAACAGCCGCTGTTGTTTTAGGATCGTCAATACGTTCTTGTTTATGGAATGGATACCAACCGCCAGTATAATAACCATGTAATGGTAAGATTCTTCCGGCTGGAATTGACAAGCGCGATCGAAAATAACTTTGTACACCAGGTAAACGTGACGGGCGACCGGTTAACAATAATACATCACATTGATAACAACTAATGATTTCAGACAGCGCGTCAAACGTTTTACAAATATTGTAATAATCACCACGTATAAATAAATAATGAATTCGTTTAAGATTAATCTCAATATTTAAGTCCAATACTGAAAAAGTAGGATTATTCAGTGCTCGCCGAATCGGTTCATTAATAAAATTAAGCACATGATCAGTCATGACATTATGCTGTAATAGCTCCCTAAAAGTAGCATTATACACATGTTGCTCGGCATGCAGCGGATCATAAAGCTCATACCTTTTTAGTACTTGCAAACCTAATGGCGTAAATAACTGTAAAGTTAATTGTTGACGTAATACCGCATCTTGAATAGAAAGCTGCTGAGAACCAATAATTGCTGATAAAATTGGATTAGGATCAGTAAGCCCAGCTTGTTTTAAGCCATTAGTCAAAGCTGTGAGTACAGTGTCTTGAATAATATCAAGTAAAATATCATCGCCCGCCACTTTAAAGCCATCACGAAAACGTTGAATTGGAACAATATAAGCATTACTGCTATTGATTTGCTTGCTGGTACCGTAATCAAGCTCATAATCATTTATGACTAAATCAGTAGTACCACCACCAATATCTACTGTTGCAATTGTGAGCTTTTGTTTATTGGTTTTATCTGGACGTACCATTGATGCAATAAATTCTTCACTGCGTCCATTGTAATTATTTTGTGTTTCGTTAAATAAATATACAACTTGTCCACAAGTTGCTTCATCCCATTGAATATAAACTTCAGGGATGTTTGGCCAAATACTTTTTAATTGTTCTGGATTATTAAAATCAATATTATCATCAGAACTATCCCAACCAAGACTTTTCCATACAAGTCCAATAGCTTGGTATACACAACTTTTAAAAATGGCTTGTTCTGGTTTTGGCATTGCAGGTGGAATAGTCAAAATAATAGAACGTAGGTTACGCGGCGTTTTAGCGTGTTCGAGTTTATTACGTTGCGCAACGCTATTCATCTGCATTAATGCATGCATCAAAACTTCACAGAGCATGAATGTCATTAACGAACTTCGCGAATATTTTGGATGAAAAACCGGCATTTTGCGATCAAACTCTTCCTCAATATCATTGCTTAAAATATGTAGTGCTTCACCATATTCGTTAATTAAACTCGAAAATGGTTCAGCGGTGGCAAAGGGTTCATGATCACTTTTTACATAATGGGAATTAAAACGCCAACCTTGCTCATATTTATCTTGATCCCATAAATAGCGTTTAGGGCTAGAAAGGCCAGTAGCACCTTCATTGCCTTCTCGTTGACTTGCTAAACGGCTTGCCTCAGTCCCAACACGAACAATACTTGGCCAACGGAATGTGTCTCGTCTTCCACTTTGTAACGAAAAATGTTCCTTACCAAAAAAAGTTTGCGCAAATTCAACACGGCTTTCGAAAGGTTCATTATAGATATGCTCAGGCTGACCTAAATCACGAATCTCAAGCTCATAACGACGATTTAAGCTATCTTTATCTTGCACATGATCTTCAATCAATATTCCACAAGTGCGTGAATTACCCACATCAAGAATCATATCAACGGGTATTGATTTAATCACATCATCTTTAGCATTTGATACAATCTTAATAGTTGGTAATTGTAATGAATCAGCAAGTAAATTGATGATATTTAGATAGTGTCCATAATAAGCTTTATTATTAATTTCTGTATTAATATCATCTTTATGTATTTTTAAACGATCAGTTTGAGGCGCTAGCTCTTGAAACAAATCAATTAGCCAGCTTGTTACCCATTTAAGTTCTAAATACCATGAAACGTGATCTGAACGATGTGCCAAACTAAATACTGCTCCAGTTTTAACATCATTTTCGGTAGGCGCTAAATAGATCACATCTTGCATATTGGTGAAAATTTTAGTATCAAATGCAAAGGTGATGCGATGGGTATTACCATCAGGATCTTCACCCTCAGGGATACTGACAATTCGCACGCGGCTCCAATTATGCGGTCCTTTATCAAAACGTTCTGGAGGAATCGATCTTAAGACAGGAATTGGCAACCAAATCCCATCATATAATTTTAGTGATTGCTCAACACTTATTTCTTGTGTTGGTTTAACCGCAAAAGATAAATCATCTGGCGCAAAAAATTTACCACTCTCGGCATTCTCAATCAGTCTTATTAATGCCCCGCTTTCAGATGGGTCAATAAAATAACCATTTAATTTACTGCGCCATTGATTATCTTTCCAATCTATCTTAAGTGCAAAATCAAGAAACTGAATACCACTATTCATAATAAGTGTGACTTCTTGACCATAATTGCGTAATTCTGGAAGCATATACTACCTTATTGTTTTTTCATAGTAATTGGGAATGTTTTCCCGTTATCATAAACCCCTTGGCAATCAGCTTGATTGTTTTTACCAGGCGTACATTGAATTTTTGGTAATTGATATTTACTATTGTCACTACATATTGCTTCAGTATTGCTGGCAATATTTAAATTCGACTTGTTAATACCGCTCTCTACTTTACCTACACACTTAACACCATCACTACGTGTTACGGTAACTTGACCATTACCTTCATTAAAGTCATAACTCAATTGTAATGGTTTGCCTGTAGCTTTATCTTGAATACCGCCTCCAACAGACCATTGACCATCTAAAAATTTAGTTGATCCTTGTTTAAGTTGATCTTGAGATAAAGCTAAATTATTAGTTTGATCTGGGTTAGTTCCTGTGCCTGTTTGCTTACCATCATCTAAATCGGGAGGAATTGATCCTTTGCTATTTTCATCTTTTTTATCAGGTTCATTAGTCGGCGACTTATCATCGTTATTATTTTGATTATCAACTTTATCTTTTTCTGAATGATTAACCTGCTCATCTTTATTTAACGTGTCTGAGTTTTGGTTAAGACTATTATCATCTTTAACATCATTAGGTAATGTAGCGGAATCAACAGGATTAACGGTGTTAGCTACAACATCACCATTCACTCGGGTACCATTGGCATCAATAATATCATGACCGTTGGTTGTTACTCCGTTAACCACTTTAATGTTTCTATCGATTACTTTATCAGTAGGTTCAGGATCTTTTTTATCTTGTTCCAGCTTTTCATCGGTAACAGTAGAAGAAGAAACATGATTATCTCTACCTAAATCAGCATTAATCGATACTACAGGGGATTGCCAACAGCCTCGAAGCCAAAAAATCGCCAATAAAAGTAATAATAGAGGCAGTAATGCAAGTAACCAGAGCCACCAGCGTTTCCACCATGGTTTGTTAATAGTGGCCGGCTCAGTAAATGTATGAGTGGCTGATGGAGTTGGTTGTTTGAATGATTCTAAACAATAAAATGGTGAATTGACTTGCGCAGTTTGCGGATAAACAAATCCCCAAAAAGTAATAACAGGTTTACCGTTAACAATATAGACAAATTGATTACTTGGAAATCGAATTGCCATCAAATTGGGTTCTAGGTCATCACTCTTATTGTTGGGATCATAAATCAAGCGACTAAAAAGCAGTTGATCGCCTTCTAAATTAGGGTTGCTTGCTAACTGTTTACCAAAATTCAATACTTTGTGTTCAAACTCTTTGAGTAAAATCAAAGCTGATTCTTGCTCTGATTCGCTCGCTGATGTCCAAGGTACAATATCATATTGCCCATCAGGTTGATCTGATTCAAAAGGAATGTACCAATCAATAATATTACCTTGATCATTACGTTGTGGTATAGCTAAACAATCGGCATATTGTTTACCTAATTTAATTCTAAACATTTCACGGATTTGCGCCGCAACAAGATAAGCGGCTTTTCCATCATGCCCAAGCATTTTGAAATCTTTAATATCACCACTTCGAAGTAATGTATTTACCATATATTCCTTTTTATCCCATTATTTTAATTATATTTATGTAACTCAATCAATTTCAACAAAAACCTAATTATAAACATAACCACACTACATGATAGTGTAAGTTTTTCATCGAATTTTTTTAGTCGACTAGGGTTAGTCAATAACAATGAGAACTTATTAAAAATAAGTTAATCAAGTGATAGTCATTTACCTATCTAAAATATGTCTATTCTTGTTACATCTGGTATAACTATAACCTGAAAATTCTTTACAAAGAAATTATTTCATAAATTGCTCATCAGTTAATACACGTAGTGGTTGCATATCACTTTCACCTTTTATCACCAAAGTGGGATCTGAACGTAAACACGCGCCACCATAATGACCTCCAACAGTGAAAGTACAAACTTGTAAATATCGATCATCGACCTTAGGTAAACACCAAAGCTCTTGGTAAATATTTTCTTGCTTAGCAAATTGACCAACCGTTTTGCCTAGTGTTTGTTCTTGACTACTGACTAATTCAATATCACTACCGCGTCGACCGGCAATAGGTTTAATGGCATACCCTTTTTTGATAAGATCTGCATTAAGTTCAAACGTTGATTCTAATAAATAACGATGATTAGGAAACAATGACCATAGCACCGGTAAAATCGCTTTATTACTTGGTATTACTGTCCATAAAGGCTCAAAAACCGAGACTTCAGGTCTTAAAAGCACGTCAATTAATCGGACCGCATTTTCAGGATGCCAAGTACGAATCGGTAAGCCAGCAACTTGCGCCTCACTTTCTTGTCGCAGCTGCTCTAATACTGTTTCCCATGCCCATGTTTTCCATACACAAGTGACCTGCCTGTTTTCATCATCAACTAATTGCCCTTGCTTATCCCATTTTAAACCAGTTAAGCCACGTAATATTTTGCTTTTAAAACCAGCTAAAGTCAGGGCTTTTTGCATAAACAAAGCGTGATAATTTTCCTCACTATCATTGTCTTGCATGATGTGTACAAAAGCTTGAGCATCACTATGCTTCCAACAGTTAGCAAGCGAATTGAGTAACCCTGCACTCGGATTAGTACCAATATTGAGTTCAGCTTGTACCGCCCATTTTTCCAAAATTTGCCCAGCTTCTGTATGACAAGATGCAGAATCTGCATTGTATTCATAGACTTTTAAACCGCGCTCATCCATACAAAAATCTAAACGACCTGTTATCATTTGATAGCGGCGCTGTTGCCATGAAAGCCTTAATCTTGGCCAAAGTATTTCTGGAATATTAAAATTATTTAATAAATGATCGTCTTTTAGCACTTTATCCGTTGCATGCAAATACATCAAATGTAATTCATTCGTCGCACGGATTAATTCTTGTTCAGCACTTTCTGAAATAGTGAAGTAACGATAATGATCATCATGACTAATTGCATGGCCTGCGGCTAACACATAGGTGCTTTCTAAAGGATCTGACTCATCAAGCCATTTTTTTTCAAATTGTTCTTTATTCGTTATATGAGCACTATGAATTTGTAGTAAGGGTTTTGCTACTTCAGGTTGCGGTAAACTATGTTCAGTTTTATCTGTTTGAATCATCCAACCTAAAATTTTCGTATCATCAAAGGTATCGTGTAATAAATAACCTTCATTTGTTACTGTCATCTTAAGTTCACGCGTCCATTGTTGACCAATAGGTAAACGCGTATGTATCACATTTTGTTCAGCTATTCTAATTTTGTCATCAAATACTTCAGTAATAACTGCAACATGCCCCGTTCTATCAAATACGCCACCATCATCCCAGATTAATAATGAGCCTGCTTCGGGTATTTTTTTACTACCATTAGCAAAAGCTTGTAAAGGTAAAATAGCTTCATTAACTACTTGCCTTAAAAAGCGTAGTGAAAATATTTCGTGAGCCATACCAACATCAGTGAAAACAATCCCATAATTCAAAAACAAAAAGCGCCTTGCAAATTCGACACATTGCCACTTATAGCCCATATATTCGTATCCTGAATAACTACGAAAGGATGCATCATCAGGGTATTGTTCGGGATCTAATGTTTCATAATCTGAAGAATAAATGGCAACGCCGCCCGGTGCATAACCTAATAATGTGCCAAAGGGTTCTTTATTGTTGGACTGAGATAACATGCTGTATGGCCTTATGATTGATAGTTAAGATATGTTTTATAAGTCATAATAGAATTTTATTATCATAGATCAAATTAGAGCCTTTAAAAAGCGATGTTTATTTTTTGTTACTTGAAGAATCATAAAATGCCTATATATAGGAAAAAGTAGATTACACTAGTAATTAAAAATACCGATTAACTGAGAAATCAAATTATGCAACAGAAAACAAAATTAAATGAATTATTAGAATTTCCATGCTCTTTCACGTATAAAGTAATGGGAGAAGCAAAACCTGAATTAGTTGACAAAGTGGTGACAGTCATTCAAAAACATGCGCCGGGTGATTATACACCTTCAGTTAAACCAAGTAGCAAAGGTAATTATCATTCGGTTTCAATTACAATTAATGCAACGCACATTGATCAAATTGAGAATCTATATAAAGAGTTAGGTGATATTGATATCGTAAGAATGGTATTATAACACTTTACCTTTTCAGGATTTTTTGCGCAAAATAGAGCCTTGTTGTTATATTATTATAATTATGAGGCTCTAACATGAAACCAGAAACAATTGCTCTACACACAGGCTATAGTCCAGAACCAACCACCCATGCTGTTGCTGTCCCCATTTATCAAACAACATCATATGCTTTTGATGATACTCAACATGGCGCTGATCTTTTTGATTTAAAAGTCGCTGGCAATATTTACACACGTATTACTAACCCAACCAATGCTGTACTGGAAGCGCGCATAGCTGCTCTCGAAGGAGGAATAGGTGCATTAGCTGTCGCCTCAGGTATGGCCGCAATTACTTATGCAATTCAGGCTATTACATTTGCCGGTGAAAATATTGTTTCGGTTTCCAAATTATATGGCGGAACGTATAATTTATTTGCTCACACACTACCTAACTTCGGCATTACAACCAAGTTTGCACCGCATGATAACCTTCAAGCTATCGAACAACAAATTGATGATAAAACCAAAGCGTTATATTGTGAAAGTATTGGTAATCCAGCCGGAAATATTGTTGATTTATCGGCACTTGCAGAGATCGCTCATCGGCATGGCATTCCTTTAATTGTCGATAACACTGTAGCAAGTCCAGCACTTTGTCGTCCTTTTGAGTTTGGTGCCGACATTATAGTGCATTCATTAACTAAATATATTGGCGGCCACGGCAATAGTTTAGGTGGCATGATTGTCGATTCCGGTAAATTTCCATGGAAAAAATATCCGGAAAAATATCCAATGTTAAATCAACCCGATCCCTCTTATCATGGTGTTTCATATACTGAAACTTTTGGCGATGCTGCTTATATTGCGCGCTGTCGAGTTATTCCATTGCGTAATATGGGAGCGGCACTTTCACCATTTAATACTTTTTTATTACTGCAAGGGCTTGAAACATTATCTTTACGTATTGAACGTCACTGTCAAAACACCTTAAAAGTCGCTCGATATTTAGCATCTCATCCACAAGTAAGTTGGGTTAACTATGCCGGTCTTGATACTCACCCTGAGCATCACTTAGCGGTTAAACAGATGGATAAGGGGTTGCCGGCTGGAATTTTATCTTTTGGTATAAAAGGCGGCATACAAGCTGGGGCTAAGTTTATTGATGCTTTAAAGCTAATTCTGCGTTTAGTTAATATTGGTGATACACGTTCACTTGCTTGTCATCCAGCGTCAACAACTCATCGTCAACTTAATGATGAAGAATTACAAAAAGCCGGAGTAAGTCAAGAAATGGTGAGATTATCTATCGGAATAGAACATATCGATGATATTATTGCCGATTTAGAACAAGCGCTTAACGCTGCAAAATAATGTCAAAAAGAGCAAGATAAAATTAACTTCTTGCTCTTTTAGTTAACCCGTAATTATCCTAAAATTTTAGCTAACTCTTTAGTGACCTCTGCCACAGGTTGCGTTCCATCAATACGGAAATATTGCGTATGACCTTGTTTAGCTTCATGCTGATAATAACTCACTAAAGGTTTAGTTAATTGATGATATTCAACAAGACGTTTACGCACGATATCTTCGTGATCATCTTTACGAATAGTTAATGGTTCACCAGTAACATCGTCAATATTCTCAACTTTTGGTGGATTATGGCGAACATGATAAACCCGTCCTGACGGTGCATGAATTCGTCTGCCACTCATACGGTCAATGATTACTGAATCAGGAACATCGAACTCAAGCACATAATCTATGTCAATATCTGCCGCTTTCATTGCATCAGCTTGCGGTACTGTGCGAGGAAAACCATCTAGTAAAAAACCATTAGCACAATCACTTTGCGCAATACGCTCTTTAACTAACGCAATCACCAGCTCATCAGTAACAAGCTTACCGGCATCCATTAGTTCTTTAGCCTGCAAACCAAGTGGACTACCCGATTTAACTGCTGCACGTAACATATCCCCTGTTGAAATTTGGGGAATACCATATTTTTGCATAATAAATTGTGCTTGAGTGCCTTTTCCAGCGCCTGGCGCACCTAATAAAATAATTCGCATAAAATAACCTCTTATGACTCTAATATAGATAAAGTCTTTTTACTCTGGTAAATAGTGAAATATCACCTTACTGCTAGCAATTAAACCATCAGTATGACAAATATAATTAATTGCACCACAACCTTTAATCATTTGAGCATTTTGCTGACAAATGGGACAAATGTATTGTTCAAGGTAGTGCTGCTTACAATGAGAACAGACATAGTGTTGAGGTGAAACAACTTGCATTTTACAATGGCATTTAGGACAAAAACCCTCTTTACCATCTATACTAACTTGCTCTGACATAAACTACTTTCGCCCCCTAACATGTTTCATCAATCGACGGCGTTTACGTTGTTGAGATGCGGTTAAACTATTTTTTCTGCCTTCAAATGGATTAGCACCTTCTTTAAACTGAATACGAATAGGTGATCCCATAATTTTCAATGAGCGTCTAAAATAATTCATCAAGTAGCGCTTATATGAATCAGGTAACTCTTCAACTTGATTACCATGAATCACAACGATCGGTGGATTATATCCTCCCGCATGAGCATATTTTAATTTAACTCTGCGCCCTTTAACTAAAGGTGGTTGATGATCATCTTGAGCCATCTGCATAATTTTAGTTAATAATGCAGTGTTAACTCGTCGTGTTGCACAATCATAGGCTTCTTGAATTGAATCAAACAAGTTGCCAACACCACTGCCATGGAGAGCAGAAATAAAATGAACACGTGCAAAATCGATAAAATCCAGTCTATCATCTAGCGTAGTTTTCACTTGTTCTTTAATATCTTGCGATAAGCCATCCCATTTATTCACCGCAATAACAAGTGAGCGCCCACTATTAATAATAAAGCCAAGGAGTGATAAATCCTGATCAGATATACCCTCTCTAGCATCAATGACTAAAATCACAACATTGGCATCTTCAATAGCTTGTAGTGTTTTAATAACAGAAAATTTTTCAACGGTTTCTGTCACCTTGCCACGCTTACGAACACCAGCAGTATCTATCACAACATATTCGCGCTCATCACGGGTCATAGGGATATAAATACTATCACGAGTGGTGCCGGGCATGTCATACACGACAACGCGCTCTTCACCTAGAATACGATTTGTTAGTGTTGACTTACCAACATTTGGACGACCAACAATAGCTACTTTAATTGGCTGATTAATCAATGATTCGGTTTCATCACCTAAATCATCGTATGATTCAGGTAAATCATCTAGTTCATTGTGAACACTAACTTCAGTTGCTTCTTCTGATTCAAATTGAAAAATTGGATCTAAGACAGTTTCGATTAATGAGGTTACGCCACGACCATGACTAGCCGCGATGGGGTGAATTTCACCTAATCCTAAGCCATAAAAGTCAGAAACAGCAGTATCGACATCAATACCATCAATTTTGTTAGCAACTAAAAAAGTCGCTTTTTGACGTGAGCGTAAATGCTTGGCAATAGCATGATCAGCAGGCATAACACCCGATCTAGCATCGACCAGAAAAAGCACAATATCGGCTTCTTCAATTGCTTGTAGGGATTGTTCAGCCATAAAGCTTTCAACCCCTTCTTCTGTGCCATCGATACCGCCGGTATCAATCACGATATATTCATGACCTTTGATCTCAGCTCGGCCATATTTACGATCACGAGTTAATCCTGGAAAATCAGCGACTAAGGCGTCTCGAGTCCGAGTTAAGCGATTAAATAAAGTCGACTTTCCAACATTCGGACGACCAACTAGTGCTACTACAGGTATCATGTTTATCTAATTACCTTAATTTTTTGTAAATGCGTAAATATCACCATTTTTTGCTTGGACAATTAATTTATTGTCCACAACTAATGGTCGGGAGATTAATCCACTACTACTTACTTGTGTTTTAGCAACAATTTCACCATTGTCTTTATTTAGCCAATACAAATAACCCTCAAAATCACCCACAACAATATAATTTTGATACACAACAGGATCGGTTAATTGACGATGTAAAAGACTGGATTGAGTCCAATCGACAGCCCCACCATTTTTAGTGATAGCTTGGATATTGTCATCTTGATCAACAACAAATAGTTGATGAGAATCAACTGCAAAACTGTGCGTTGAGCCAATTTGTTTTTTCCATACAACTTGACCATTACTTAAATCTAATGCAGCAACATTACCATTATACCCTACAGCATAAACAAGATTGCCTTCAACAACTGGTGTGGAATCAACATCGTTCAATTTTGCAATTTCAGTTGAACCTGTTGGCTGCGAAATACGCTGCTGCCAAATAAGTTGTCCATCTTTAATAAAGTAAGCATCAACACGTCCATTATCATCACCGACAATTGCAGCACCATGAGCTATAGTTGGTGTTGAATTCCCCCTTAAAGATAAAGCAGGAACATCAAAAGACACATCCCATAATTCATCGCCAGTGTTACGATTAAGTCCTTGTAGTACACCGTTAGCAGTATGTATGATTAATTTATCTTCTGAAGATACAGGGCGCGCTAAGACTTCACCTTTCACCGGTTTTTCCCAGACCACTTTACCACTATTGCGTTCTAAAGCATAAACAACTGCTCGTTCACTGCCTACATATACATAATTATCATCTGCACTTACGCCACCAGAAAATAAAGCTGTTTTACTGCTAAATAAGGTACTTTGTGATAAATTGATATCCCAAATCGTATTACCGCTTGATAAATCAAGGGCTTTTACCTGACCACTACGACTCGCTACATAAATAGCATTATCATAATTAATCGGCCCTAATAAAGAGTAAATTTGCGTATTACCTGATGTACTATTTCGCCAAATTTGTTGAATAGGAAATTGATTGTTGACTGTCGGTGATGGTGAAATTTGAACCACATCTTCTTCACCACCAAATAACGAGCATCCAGCAAGTGAGAACATTAAAACACCGGTAAAAAAACATTTTGATAACTTCATTTTAAAGACCCTTATAGCAGGATAAATTAATTTTTATTTTGTTCTGTTGTTGCTTGTTGTGTCTGAGCTTTCTGCTCAGTTTTAGCTTGTTCTTCTTGTTCAACTTGTTGTTTAGCTTTTAAATATTCAGCTTGATTTAACTTCATTTTGATATTTGTTTCTAACTCTTTAGTTGGTCCCGAAGTTAAAGCGAGATTATATGCATCAACTGCATCACTGTAACGCTCTAATTTGACTAATATATCACCACGCAGATCGTTAACAATTGGCGCCCAACTTTTTTCAGTGATATTCGTTAACGAATTTAAGCTATCTTGATATTGACCTTGCTGATTTTGTAAGCGAGCAATACGAACATAAATAAGCGATTTTATCGGTTCTGCATCAGTCTTTTTCAGCGAATCAGTTAGCAATGTTTGCGCGCCAGCATAATCTTTTAATACATCAACATAAAACTTAGCTGCACGTAAATTAGCAAACACACTATAAACAGTATCATTATCTTTAGCAAAGGCAACTAATTCATTGACAGAATCGGATTTTGTCTCATCTAACTTTTTAATTAATTGCTCATATCGATCTGATGATTCTATCGATTGATTCACTTTATAAGATTGCCAGTAACGCCATCCATAAAAGCCTAATAATCCAATTACGATAACTGCTACAATAATTTTCCATGTCTTAGCAAGAAATTCTTTTATCATCGAAAATTGTTCTTCACTCGTTAATTGATGACTCACTTTTTTCTCCTATTTTCCTTATTCTATTGCTAAACAAGTTTGAACAATGTTGGCCTTTGCAACTTCAATTTGTTCACCTGTTTTCAAATTTTTAATCGTAACTGTTTGGTTTGCAATTTCATTTTCGCCAATAATGACGGCTATTTTAGCACCTAATTTATCTGCTTTCGCAAATTGTTTCTTAAAATTACTTGATCCATAATTAGTCACAATTCGTTTGTTAGGTAATCCATCGCGTAATTGTTCTGCAATACATTGTGCCGCTGAAATCGTTTTTTCATCGCCTGATGAAATCATATAGATATCAATCGCGTTTTCTTGCGTAAATGATGGATTTACCGCCTGAACTAATAATACTAAACGTTCAAGCCCCATCGCAAATCCTACTGCTGGCGTAGGTTGCCCACCGAGTTGGCTAACCAGTCCATCATAACGACCGCCACCACAAACAGTCCCTTGCGCACCTAAACTACTTGTTACCCATTCAAAAACAGTACGATTATAGTAATCTAAGCCGCGAACTAATCTTTGATTAATATTGTATTTTATTCCTGCATTATCTAACAATCGACATAAGCCTTCAAAATGCTGCTTAGAATCGTCATCTAAATAATCAAATAATTTTGGCGCTTGGTTAAGCAACTCTTGTACTACTGGATTTTTTGAATCAAGGACTCTTAGTGGATTAGTATACATTCTACGTAAACAGTCTTCATCCAATTTATCTTTATGTTGCTCAAGAAAGTCAACTAAAGCTTTTCGATAATTCGCTCTTGCCTCAAGTGAACCGATTGAATTTAATTCTAAAGAAGTATGTTTTTCAATACCTAAGGCTTTCCAAAAGCGTGCAGTTAACAATATCAGTTCAGCGTCAATATTGGGACCTTCAAGTCCAAATACTTCAACACCAAATTGATGAAATTGACGATATCGTCCTTTTTGCGGTTTTTCATAGCGAAAAGCAGGACCTAAATACCAAAGGCGCTGTTCTTGGTTATAAAACAGCCCATGCTCAATACCTGCACGTACACAACCAGCCGTTATTTCTGGACGTAAGGTAATACTTTCATCATTACGATCGTTGAAAGTATACATCTCTTTTTCAACAATATCAGTTACTTCACCTACGGCTCTTTTGAAGAGTGCTGTATCTTCAACAATGGGGGTTCTTATTTCATTATAGCCATAGCTATTTAAAACACCTTTGACAATTTTTTCTATCTGTTGCCAACTTGCACTATCTGCTGGGAGTAAATCATTCATTCCCCGTATTGATTGGATTTTTTTCTCTGCCATTCGTTTATTCGCTATTAAATAAAATTATAATTCAGTTGCTACAATTCGGTTTTTCAAAATCGAGGCTTTGGCTCGAATTTTGGATTCTAATTCATCAATCATTTTTTCGTTATCAATTCGACCTATACGCACACCATCTTCATAAAAGCCACTTTTATTATGTCCACCAGCAACGCCCATTGTCGACGCAAGTGCCTCACCAGGGCCATTGACAACACATCCAATAATAGAGACATCCATTGGTGTAATAATATCTTCTAATCGTTGCTCTAATATATTTACAGTATTAATTACATCAAACTCTTGTCTTGAACAGGTAGGGCATGCAATAAAATTGATGCCTCTTGCGCGTATACGTAACGATTTTAAAATATCAAATCCGACTTTAACTTCTTCAGTCGGGTCTGCTGCTAACGATACACGAAGCGTATCACCAATACCTTCAGATAGAAGTAAACCTAACCCTATTGCCGATTTTACCGCACCACTACGTACTCCCCCCGCTTCAGTTATACCTAAATGTAAGGGTTGCTTAATTTGCTTCGCTAATAATCGATAAGCATCTACCGCAGTAAAAACGTCCGATGCTTTAACGCTTACTTTAAATTGTTCAAAACCAAGCCGGTCGAGTATATCCACATGCCGCATCGCCGATTCAACAATTGCTTGAGGTGTCGGTTCGCCATATTTTTCTTGAATATCTTTTTCTAAAGAACCCGAGTTAACACCAATTCTTATCGGAATATTTTTATCTTTTGCACAATCAACAACCGAGCGAATTCGGGTTTCATTACCAATATTACCTGGATTAATTCTTAAACAATCCACACCATATTCAGCAACTTTTAAAGCAATACGATAGTCAAAATGAATATCAGCTATGAGTGGAACTTTAGCCTGTTGTTTAATATATTTAAACGCTTCAGCTGCATCCATAGTTGGAACTGATACTCGCACAATATCAACACCTACGCGTTCAAGTGCTTGTATTTGAGCAACTGTTTTGGCAACATCAGTTGTACGAGTATTGGTCATCGATTGAACTGCTATAGGCGCACCACCACCTATAGGTACGTTGCCAACATAAATCCTTGTAGATTCTCGTCTAATAATCGGTGAATCTTGATGACTCATAACCTGCCTAATTATATTACAAAATAACTAGCCAGTAATCTTAACAAGATTTAAAGCAAAAGTCTGTATGAGAATAACAAAATTTGCTAACTATTAACATGGTTAGACGTCGAGGGAGAAATATAATGGCTAACTTCAACAAAATTACTTTTATTTGCTTTATTAACACAATATAGAGTGATACCTAATGCACATAAAATGACAAAAATAATCATAAACCAGATTCCTTTTCCGCGTTTACGCTTATAATTACATTGATAATTACTCTTTTGTTGGGAAGGATATTGCTCAGATAGCTGATCAATATAAGGTTGATACTCTTGAGCGGATAAACCAACAAGCTCAGCATAAGAACGAATATACCCTTTAACAAATACGAGGGGGGTTGTAATTATTTGTCCGGTTTCAATATCTTCAATAATCGTTTTGCGGACATGGATTTTATTGGCGATATCATCTTGAGTTAACCCCATTTTTTCCCTTAAATCTGAAAGTTTTTCTCCTAATGATATAGTATCCATTATCCCCTCATTTATTTTGTTAAACGCAATTTAGTTTTATTTTCACATATTTTAATAATTAATCAATTTTTTTTGCACGAAACCAATGAGTTGGTTTTTCAATTTCATTTTGTGCTGCAACTAATTGTAATTCATATTCGTGTTGTTTTAAAGTTTCAAGCATCACTGCATATACCGCAGCAGTGGTATGTTCTAATGCCTCAACAAGCGATTTTCCAAGTAATATATTCGCCAAAAATAATCCACTTGTCATATCACCAACACCAACCGGTTGTTTAACACCAAAATCAACTAATGGACGGCTTATGTGCCAAGCTTCATGTTGTGTAACTAGTAACATTTCAAAATTATCTTTGTTATAGCCTGCTCGACTTAAATGTTTGACTAAAATAACTTTAGGACCTTTATTACAAATTTTTCGGCAAGCAATAACTGCTTCATCAACATTACTAATGTGTTGTTTATCATTTAGCTCTTCTAATTCGAGAATGTTAGGCGCCATCATGTCAGCAACAGATAAAGCGGTATTACATAAAAACTCAGCAACACCGGGCGCAACAATACAACCTTTTTCAGGATGTCCCATTACAGGATCGCAAAAGTAAATCGCATTTGGGTTGACCGTTTTGACCTTTTTAACAACCTCAATAATTGCATTGCCCTGTTCTGGCGAACCCATATATCCACTTAAAACTGCATCACACCGCTTTAACTCATGAATTTGATTAATTCCATCAACAATTTCAGTTAAGTGCGATGCTGGCATTACCGTTCCAGTCCATTGTTGATATTGTGTATGATTAGAAAATTGTACGGTATTTAAAGGCCATACATTTACACCAATACGACGCATAGGAAATACAGCCGCACTATTACCAGCATGACCAAATACCACATGTGACTGGATCGATAAAATATTTTTCACTCGATTATCCCCAAATTAACAAACAGTAATATTTTTTACCACGACGCAGTAAAGTATAACGATTAAACAGTTTATCGCTATCAGTAAAACGGTAATCAATTGTTGAGTTACGTTCTCCATTTACCGAAATGGCATTTGATTCTATCATGGTTCTGGCCTGACCTCGGGAAGGTGCAAACTGTGCATTAACGATTGCTTGTTGTAAATCAGCATCACTTTCAATTGATAGTGTTGGCATACCATCTTGCGCTAACTGTTCAAAATCAGCTTGCGATAAATCACTTAATTTTCCTGAAAAAAGACTTTCGGTAATACGTTTCGCGGCAATTAGCCCCTCTTCACCATGCACTAATCGAGTCACTTCCTCTGCCAATACATATTGAGCCCTTGGTGCAACGCCACTATTTTTATCTTCTTCTTCCAGTGCATCAATTTCACTTAATGGCATGAAAGTGAAGAATTTTAAGAAGCGATATACATCAGCATCAGCCGTATTAATCCAAAATTGATAGAATTTATATGGACTAGTCTTTTTCGGATCAAGCCAAACAGCACCACTTTCTGTTTTACCAAATTTAGTTCCGTCAGATTTTGTGATTAATGGCACAGTTAAGCCATATACCTGTTTTTGATGTAAACGGCGGGTTAAATCAATACCTGCGGTAATATTTCCCCATTGATCTGAACCACCAATTTGTAATACGACACTGTGAGATTTATTTAAGCACGCAAAATCATAAGATTGTAATAGACTATAAGAAAACTCAGTAAATGAAATGCCTTGCTCATCGCGGTCAATACGTTGCTTCACTGATTCTTTATTAATCATAGCATTGACTGAAAAATACTTACCAACATCACGTAAAAAAGTGAGCACATTCATACCACTAAACCAATCATAGTTGTTGGCAACAATGGCGGCATTTTCACCACAATTAAAATCTAAAAATGGTGACACTTGTTGTTTAATTTTTTCACTCCATTCAACAACTGTTTCTTCTGTATTGAGTTTACGTTCAACGGCTTTAAAACTCGGGTCACCAATTAAACCCGTTGCGCCACCGACCAAAGCTATCGGTTTATGGCCAGCTAATTGAAAGCGTTTTAAACAAAGTAAAGGAACTAAATGACCAAGATGCAAACTATCGGCAGTAGGATCAAAACCACAATAAAGCGCAATGGGATGTTGTTCTATGAGTTCTACCAGTGCTTTTTCATCAGTAAGCTGAGCAATCAGTCCACGCTCTTGCAGTTGTTTGATCACATTTTTTGTCATGATATTTACCTATTATATTTTGTTACGTTTAGAGTTTACTTTAAATAAAAATTTTATTCTGCTTTATTATGAAAACGTTTATACGCCTGTTTAAAATGGTCTGCCACAACTTCGTTAGGTCTGTTATCGCATAAACTAACAATCACAATGGCAATAGATGCAAATAAAAATCCAGGAATAAGTGAGTAAAGGTTAAACCAATTAAAATTGATCCAAAGCAACACGGTTATTGCACCAATCACCATTCCCGCTAATGCACCATTACGTGTCATTCTTGACCAAAATACAGAAAAAACAATAATTGGTCCAAAAGCTGCGCCAAATCCTGCCCAAGCATGACTAACTAAATCAAGTACACTGTTATTAGGGTTTATTGCTAATAAAATAGCGATAACCGAAACCAATAGCACCATAATACGCCCCACCCAAACAAGTTCGCGCTGTTTAGCGTTTGGTCTTAAAAAGGCACGGTAAAAATCTTCGGTTAAAGCACTTGAGCAAACAAGTAGCTGACAACTTAACGTGCTCATTACTGCAGCTAAGATTGCAGCAAGTAAAATACCAGCAATCCAAGGATTAAACAGTAATTTTGATAGCTCAATAAAAATACGTTCATGCTTACCATTATTAATTAAGTAAGCTAAATCTGGATTATTAGCAAAATAGGCGATTCCAAAAAAACCAACCGTAATGGCACCGACTAAACATAAAATCATCCATGTCATACTAATTCGACGAGCATTTTTCATTACCTCATGTGAATCAGCAGCCATAAACCTTGCTAAAATATGCGGTTGACCAAAATAACCTAATCCCCATCCTAATAAAGAGATAATAGAGATAAAGTCCATATGGGCAAAGATATTTATATAATCGGGATTAAGTGATTCAATATGAACAATAGCATCATTAAAACCACCTGCATTAGCTATAACCATAATTGGGGTTAAAATCAGGGCAAACATCATTAAACTAGCTTGAATCGTATCAGTCCAGCTCACCGCTAAAAAACCCCCAATAAAAGTATAGGCAATAGTCGCACCAGCGCCAGCTAACATTGCCCAACCATAGCTCATACCAAATGTACTTTCGAATAATTTTGCGCCAGCAACGACACCAGAAGCACAATAAATGGTAAAAAAGATCAGAATAATTACTGCCGAAATAATACGAAGTAAAGAGCTCTTATCATCAAATCGTCGAGCAAAATAGTCTGGTAATGTTAAAGAATTATGGTTAATTTCGGTAAAAACACGTAACCTGCCAGCAATGAGTAACCAATTTAGATAAGCACCGATTATCAAACCAATAGCAATCCAACTCTGAGATATACCGAATAAAAAAACGGCACCGGGAAGCCCCATTAACAACCAGCCACTCATATCAGAAGCACCGGCTGAAAGTGCTGTCACAACACTACCGATACGACGCCCACCGAGAATATAATCACCAAAGTTTTGCGTTGCACGAAACGCAAAAAAACCGATCGCAATCATCCCTAAAATGTACACACTAAAGGTGACAATCATTGGTAACGACATTTTTATAAAAAACCTTGTATTATGAAATTGAAATAGTGGGGTAGCTTATCATAAAAAGACGATGCTAAAAAGCAGGCTATTTAGGTATTTGAATCAATAAAAAATCAATAGCAAACCGTTATAAACATTATACTATTGGCTAATAGTCATATAGTATTGCTTATATTTATTTTAAATAACGCAATTTAACTTACCGATAAAGTCCAAATAAAGTATATAATATTAACCCAACATTCCACTATTTTTGATTATAATTAGTTTGTGAAACAATCAACTCGAATTCAGATTCTAGAAAGACTGAAAGAACATATTAAAGATCCTACAACAGAACTAGTATATCAAACACCCTTTGAATTACTTATTGCTGTTGTATTATCTGCTCAAGCAACTGACGTTAGTGTTAATAAAGCAACCAAACCGCTATTTGCTGTTGCTAACACGGCCGAGCAAATATTAGCACTGGGTGTTGATAAGTTGAAAAGTTATATCCGCACCATCGGTTTATATAATAGTAAAGCCGAAAATATCATTAAAACTTGCCAGATATTAGTCAATAAATATCAAGGTCAAGTGCCAGAAAATTTTGATTCATTAATTGAACTGCCAGGAGTTGGCAGGAAAACCGCTAATGTAGTACTTAACACAGCTTTTGGTTGGCCTACAATTGCTGTTGATACCCATATTTTTCGTGTATGTAACCGGACTGGTTTTGCACCCGGTAAAAACGTAGAGCAAGTCGAAGAAAAACTGTTAAAAGTTGTACCTAAAGCGTACAAACTAAACTGCCATCACTGGCTGATTTTACATGGTCGATATACTTGTATTGCTAGAAAACCAAGATGTGGCTCTTGTGTTATTGAAGATTTATGTGAATTTAAAGAAAAAATCTACCCTGAGTGATAATCAATGACAAATAAATATACATTGGATGACGAAGATATAAACTTATTTAAAAGTAGTATTGGTCATACTAAACAATTAAAACAAGATACTGTCATTCATCAACCGCAAAAACGGTCACAAAAAATAATGGAAACACAAAAACTTCAACATGAAAAAGGTCATGCTGAGTTCTATTTTTCTGACACCTATCAACCACTATTACAAGATGACCCAATTCGTTATATACGAGAAAATGCCGATCCATTTGAACTTAAGAAATTACGACGAGGTTTTTACGATCCCGAATTTTTTTTAGATTTGCATGGTTTAACCCAACAAGAGGCAAAAAAGGAAATAGCAGCCCTTATCGCAGCCTGCTTAAAAGAAGGGGCACACTGCGCTTGTATTATGTATGGTCATGGTAAGAATATTTTAAAAAAACAAACACCAATGTGGTTAGCCCAGCATCCGCATATAATCTGTTTTCATCAAGCCCCCAAAGAATTTGGCGGCAGTGCAGCATTATTGATTTTATTTGATATAATTAATCAATAGATATTGCTAATTCTATCCCAACAATTATTTGAATTGAGCATAATGATTGTATATCATTGATTCAACGCTATTTTTATAAAACTAATAAAACTCATACCCTAAAAAGTCTATAGCCTTGGGTCTAATTAAAAATAGCATTATTTATTATATAGAATTTTTTGATCTCTATTTAACGATGTCACAACATTTATAGATGATATTTCTAAATAGTGTATTAGAATTTAATACATTATTTTAATAATTTGGCTTTGTTGGTTAATGGAGTAAATGCAATAGCGCACAATAATAAGTGGCTTATTAGTTATACAAAAAACGGATTTAGCTTAGTGCTAAATGAAAAAAGCCAGCTTAGTTAGTGCTAGGCTGGCAAACATTGGAAGCAATGTGAGCAATGTCATACTTTTTCAGAAGTCTTGCGACGCTCTAACAAAGTACAAATTAATGATAATAATTCTCATTACTAAAATCAAGCATTATTTTTGACTTTTTTCAAAAAAAGGGTAAAAAAACTTTCAAACTCAATGGTTTTTAATTTTGACAATGAAGAATATTTAGAAAAAACAGTTAAAAAAGCAGAGCATAACCCTGCTTTTTTGTAAGAGATTAAATTTTGTAAAGAATAAAAAATGCATATCAACATCTATTTTTGGTAAATAAATTCGACGCCTTCCTCATCACTTTCATCCCAGTCGTCAAAATCATCATCGTCATCAAAAGCATCGTCCATAGCTTGTTGATGATAATCATCCCACATAAATTCAACTTTTTCGGGTGAGTTTTCTTCTTGTTCAATTTCTCGTGGGTGAGCATTCATATATTCCATCAGATCCCAACACAAAGATTTTACACCTTCATGATTGACCGCAGAAATCAAATAATATTTATCATCCCAATTAAGTGCCTTCGCGATTTCGGCTGCTCGTTTAGCGCTTTCTTCTTCACCTAATACGTCCATTTTATTAAACACTAACCAGCGTGGTTTACTGGCGAGTTTTTCACTATATTGATGGAGTTCTTGAATGATCACTTTTGCATTTTCAACAGGATCAGTACCATCAATCGGCGCAATATCAACTAAATGGACTAATACCCGGCATCGTTCAAGATGTTTTAAAAAGCGAATTCCAAGCCCTGCCCCTTCAGCAGCACCTTCAATCAACCCAGGTATATCAGCAACCACAAAGCTTTGTTCGTTATCCATTCTAACCACACCTAAACTCGGTACTAATGTTGTAAAAGGATAATCTGCAACTTTAGGCTTAGCTGCCGATACTGAACGAATAAACGTTGATTTACCCGCATTAGGTAAACCAAGCATTCCCACATCAGCAAGTAATAATAACTCTAATAAAACATCTCGCTTTTCACCCGGCGTACCATCGGTTTTCTGCCTTGGCGCGCGGTTAACTGACGATTTGAAACGAGCATTTCCCAAGCCATGAAAGCCACCTTTGGCAACTAAGACTTTTTGTTGATGATGAGTTAAATCACCAATGATTTCACCAGTATATTTATCGGTAATACGTGTTCCAACAGGCACTTTAACGGTAATATCTTTACCACGTTTACCCGTACAATCAGAACCTTGCCCATTTTGTCCGCGCTCTGCGCGATAATTTTTTTCAAACTGAAAATCAACCAAGGTGTTCAAGTTTTCATCGGCAACAAAAAACACATCACCACCATCACCACCATCACCACCATCTGGACCACCTTTAGGTATATACTTTTCCCGACGAAAACCTACACAACCATTGCCACCATCTCCGGCTTCAACTCGAATTGTAGCTTCATCAACAAATTTCATAAATTTTCCTCTTTTTTTCGGTTAATCAGCAAACCTTTTCTTGGTTGCCAAATATGGTGTCCAATTGTTGCAAACATCGCCCCGGCAACAACCGATATTGCGCCAATATAACCTAAAATATTTAAATATTGCATGGCAAACTTTTCTGGCCAAATTAATGCAAATAAATCAGAGAAGATCAATGAAAACAACGGTGTGAGTGTTGTTATAGCACTAACTTGAGCAGCCTGCCAACGCTCCATAGCCATCACTAATGCGCCATAAGCGATAATAGTATTTAAACCACAAAAAATAATGGCAAATAATTGTGTTGCATCAGCATGAGCAATTTTACTTGGCGAAGCAAGTGGCCATAAAAATACAGTACAAATTAGATAAATTAACCAAAGTAATTGTTCTGCGCGCAATTTACGTAATAATACCTTTTGCGCAAGAGCATAACTGGCCCACGAAACAGATGCAAGCAAGCCCAGCCAAACACCAATACCATAAGTAGACATATTAGAAAAAAGGTCAGCAATATTTTTATTAAAAAATAGTACTAAACCAGTTAACAATACCAAAATACCAATAATTTGGGTTGGTCTTAATCTTTCTTTAAAGATAAAAGCACTTGCTATCATAAATATCACAATACCGGTTTGGCCAACAACTTGCGCAGTTGTCGCCGACAGATATTGAACAGCGCTAGCAAATAACGCAAAATTACCGAGCAAACCAAACCCAGCAATCATTAATAAGATAAAACGGCGACGTTTTTTAAACATAATTAAATTAGGAAATTGCTTTTTATAAGCAAGCCATATCGTAATTCCAATCGCAGACATCCCTAGCCGAGACCACGCTAAAGTCAATGGATCAACAACGGCTAATGCATATTTCATTGCAATTGGCACTATGCCCCACATAACCGCCGTTAACATGGCTAATGCAAAACCTAATTTTACATTTTGCTGTTTTATCATAATAGATAATATTATATAAAATTTAAGAAATGAAAAAAGCCCCACAATAACTGTGAGGCTTCTATAATTTTTTTAAACCGTTTCTAATTAGCTGTTAGCAACGACACTAACATACCGACGGTTTTTAGGACCTTTAACTTCGAACTTTACTTGTCCGTCAATTAAAGCAAATAAGGTATGGTCACGACCACAACCTACATTAGTACCTGGGTGAAATTGCGTTCCACGCTGACGAACTAAAATATTACCAGCAAGAACTTCTTGACTACCATAACGTTTAACACCTAAACGTTTACTTTGGGAATCACGACCATTACGTGATGAACCACCAGCCTTCTTATGTGCCATTGTTCGATACTCCTATTAAGCGATTGCAGTGATCTTCACATCAGTGAACCACTGACGGTGACCTTGTTGTTTACGATAGTGTTTACGACGACGGAATTTAACAATTTTCACTTTCTCGCCACGACCGTGCTCAACAATCTCTGCTTTAATTGTTGCACCTTCAACAAACGGAGCACCAACTTTGATGTCTTCACCATTTGCTACCATTAAAACTTTATCGAAAACAACTTCTGCACCTGTTTCGACTTCAATTTTTTCCAAGCGAACGACTTGTCCTTCGCTGACTCGGTGTTGTTTACCACCACTTTGGAAAACTGCGTACATACTTAACTCCGCAATAAAAAGCAGACGATTCCTGATTTAACATATATGTCTGCATTGATTAATCTTATAGGGCGTGAATTTTACGCAAAATTTATCCTTGTTGCAAGCTCTGATTTCTAAAAGATCGCAAAAAGTTACAAAAAAGATCAGAGGCATACACTTTTCAACTTAGAATAACGATAAATGATTATTTCTTTTACGATATTTATTATCAAATACTATTGAGTCTTAACGCGGTAAAAATAAAGCTACGCTGTCATGTATCAATTATAACCGCTCTTGGTTTTCAAGTGAAATAGCTTAGTTTCACTTTTTTACTTACTCTAATCAGATAACAAGAATATGCAGTATATTTACCGATAAGCTTAATCCTTGATTAATTAAACTGAAAACCATTAAATTTCAACCACAATGACATTAAATAAAATACCGTATCATCAATTAGATGATATCAAGATATTCGTTATTAAATTGTCAGTAAAATACGTAAAAAGTAGACATCAAAGGTCTCTAACAAAACTAAATTTTAAAGTCAGAAAAATAATAGCAGGTTGTTTATATTGTAAACAGTAAATTCAATAAAAAAGCCAAGTATGACTTAACCTCGTTGCATAAATAAAATGTTCCCTTTTATTAATTAATATAAACTAATTAATTAGTTGATAAAAAACTTATTTTTATTATGATAAATTTTATACTTCTATATACATGAAATTTAAGATAAGGTCAGTTTAAAATGTCTACATTAATTACTGCTTACTCAACCCTCACCAATCCACCTGCTATTGATTTTCCGTGTAAACTACTTAATCAACTAAGCTTAGAATCATCTGAACTTCCCGATCACCTTGATGATTTTATCGGTTTTGTTATGAACGCAGGAGACGGAGAAATGAATTCTCGTCGTTATGCTTTATATCGTCATATACAAAGAGTACGACATCTGTTTAGTATTGAAATTGACGAAGATAAATTTGATCAGTTCGCCGATTGGGGCTGGCGAGCTAACGTAATTATTTATCTATATGACAATACTATTCGTAACCCTGACGGCGATGTGTTGCAAGATCCTTATGGTAAGTTTGATAAAAATGCCACCATGCCTTATCCTTTAGATGCAAAACAACGTAAAGCAAAAACAGAACAATATTTAAAAGAACTTGGTATAAACGTTCCCACCAGTTTACCGCCTGTCGTTGCTGAATCTGAAGTAGTATTAAGATCGCCTGACGAGATAGCCCATCGAGCTTTAGCTTTGATGATATGTTGCATTCAAGCAGAAGGCTTTTATGAAAACGACCCCATCGATCCTGATGAGTTTAAACAGCGTTGCCCGATCGGTTATGCTGCTCTATCCGATAATGAACGAGCGTTTATCCACAGTAAGCAACCAGAACAAAAAGATGTAATCAATAAGTCTTGGCGATATGAAGCTTTATTAGCTTTACAATGGGCAATTGAGTGGCAATCTCAGTTACCTTTTGCGGATACTGTATGTGATTCATCTGATTTAGTTAATCAAGCAATGAACTATAACCAACAACCAAATCAGTCTGTCAATTTAAGACCAGTGAGTGAAATATTGGATGCTTTAGACTTACATTATCGTTTACATTGGTTAACAAGAGAATACGGGCGTGAGGATAAGGCGCTTCCTGCATCAATTAACGGCGGTGTGATTTACGAACGCCATTACGCATTAAACTGGCTAACCAATTTTGAAAATGCTGATTGGGATGATGTGGATACGCCAACTTGATTTATAAGCGCTATTTAAAACCATAAACCCTCTGAACAAATAGAGGGAATTGCCATCAATCGATACACAAACGAACACAATAATTTAGATTTTAACTGCAAGATGTTTTACTTAAAATCCACATAATCCTAACTAAAGGATTATGTTAAGTGAAGTAAGCACATACTTGCGGTGAGATCTTATCCGTAAAATCTAATTATTTAACAAAACTTGCTAATATTTGACACTAAAAAGCGTGTAAAAAATTAATTGATAATTGTAGTGAAATTTGTATAATTAGCCGACTAAATAAATTGAGTAATGATAATTGAATTACAATTCAAGAATGCTACCATCTCGTGAAACTTTAGCACGAGCGCAAAGATTTAATGATGATGTTGTTGACGTTTCGGGTGTGGATCTAGTATTAAGCTTGATCACCACAGCAGATTTAATTCGAGCAAATATTTATGCACAGTTAACCAAAGATTATGGTGTATCTGAAGGCAAGTTTGCTTTATTAATGTCGCTCTATTCTGAAGGCGAAACTAATGCCAGCGATTTAGCATTGCGAATAGGCGTAACACCGGCAACCGTTTCAATTATGGTCAAGCGAATGCTTGCAGCATCAAGCCCTTTAATATCAATGAGCAAAAGTGGAGAAGATGGCCGTACACGTCTGATCGCTTTAACTGATGCTGGCATTAAACTTATTCATAACGCATTACCCAATCATCTCAAAGCTATCCGGGCTTTTGCTCAAGTTTTAGATAGCCAAGAACAAGAATCTTTAATACAGATGTTACGTAAATTATTACGAAAATAAACGACTTTATTACCTTAAAGTCATATTACTTTATCTTAATACTTAGCTGACTAAATAAATGGAAAATAAGCTATAATGAATATGCCAAAAAATATTAAAATCCCCGTTATATTTTTACTACTGCTTTTATTAGGATCAACATTAATTTATTTTGGTTCTCGAAACGACGCTGTATCGGTTGCCAAAAGCATTAAATCAGGTGTACTCACTGCTGATGAAATTAATGTCGCTTTCCAAAATGTTAGTGGTAAATTGTTAAAACGTACCGTCCAAGAATCACAACATGTGAAAAAAGGTGATGTTTTAATGGTACTGGAAGATACCGATACACAGCTTGCTATTGATCAACTTAAAGCAGTAATAGCAGGTCAAGAAGCGGCAATTAATCAAGAACAGGCCGCAATAAAAATTGCTGAAGATGAAACTAATCTATCAGAAGTATCAACGTGGCGAAATATTGAATCAACACAAGCCAATATTGATGCGGCAATTTCAGCAAGAGATTTTGCAAATACAGAATATGATCGCCACACCCAACTTCGTAAAACGGGTGGTGCATCACAATCGCAATTAGATAGTACGCGTAATACTTATATTTCAACTAAGATGAGTGTTATCCAATTACAAAGTCAATTAGCTACATTAATGGTCGGTGCAACACCAGATCAAATAAAACAATTTGCTCAAACTAAAAATGCTACCGGCATGACTTTACAATCGATTATTAATGCGCGTCATAATATTGAAAATCGTCAAAATCAATTAGCACAATTGCGTGCACAATTAGCACAATCACAAGCAGAATTAAAACAACTTGAGATCAATTATCAACGATTAACCCTTACCGCGCCAGAAGATGGAAAAGTCTTAAAACTCATGTATGAAGAAGGGGAATTAGTTCCTACTGGCGCACCAGCAGTGCTGTTAGAAACTGATCGTCAATATGTTGATATTTATGTCAATGAAAAGATGGTTAACGATTTCCAACCAGGTACTAGCGTAAGTGCTAATGTAATTGCGCTTGATAAAACAGTTAAAGGCAAGGTTAGATTTGCGACTGCAGCGCCGTCTTTTGCTGATTTACGCATGACTCGAGAAAGAGGACAAGCCGACTTAACATCTTATCAAGTTAGAATTTATGTTGATCCTATCCCACACTTATTAACGGGTATGACATTAGAGGTCGATCGATAATGCAAAACATGATTAAATCTATGCTTGAAGAGCTTGATGCTATGCTGTCCGGTCACTTTATACCTTATTATAAAGTAGCGATCGGTTTAGCGGCAATTGTTGCACTCATTTTTTCGCTCGTTCTTAGTCATGGAGCCGTGTTTGAAGGTAAAATTGCGGTAATTGATCTTGATGGTTCTAAATATTCTACTGAATTAATTAGTAAAGTGAACACTTCACCTTATATCCAAGTTGCTGAAGTGATAAGATCACCGGTTAATCCGATTACCCTAGTGTCACACGATCGTAATTTGGGGGTGTTATATATTCCTAAAGGCTTAGAAAAAAGTTTAAAAAAAGGTGATCAGACCGTTCGTTTAGGTTATTTTGCCGATGACACCAATGACGCGCAAAATGCGAAAGTGTTACAAAGTCTGAATGAATATATACCTGAATCAGGTGCGGAGCTAAGTGTTAGTCGTGTTTCTGCGTTAGGATTAGGTCGTGAAGGCACCGAGGCAGCATTATCACCAATGCAAATCAAAACACGGTATATGTTTAACCCAGCAAGTTCTTCGACCATATCGACCATTATTTATTTTGTCTACTTTTTTTCTTCTTTAACTTATGGTTTAACATCGTTAATGATCATCGGTCGCCTAAAAGTAACAGGCATGTGGCAAACGGTGTTAGAACGAGGTTTTATGCCATTATTGGCAAGAACAATACCTTATGCACTATTTTATACAACAGGGCTAACCTTGATTACGGCTATATTAGTAATATTTGGACAATTACGCTTTGATGGTAATTATTTTGCTTTTGTACCGAGTATTTTTATGACAGGACTTGCTTTTGGCTGGTTAGGTTTATTGCTATCTTGGAACACCAACAACCCAGGTGAAGGAGCTAGTCGTATGATCTTTTTGGTACCACCTGGGTTTATCATGGGGGGATCAACCATGGCCGTAGGTATCATGCCTATATGGGCTTATTATATCAGTCATGCCTTTCCTTTAGTGTGGCTTTTTCGCTTTTTCCGAGATTTTGCCATGCGAGGACGTTCATTAATTGATATGTTAGCAACATATGGCATGTTTATTATCTATCTGACCATTATTGCTTTTGTCGTCATGATGGTAATTAATCATGTTAGAAAGAAAACAGGTATTGAAAATGTAAACCAGATAAAAGATTACTAGTTAAAATACACTAAAATTTTATACTGAAACGCATTTATTTTCTTAACGTTTTTACAAAATTTGGTACTGTTTATTCTATGTGATTTAGATATTGTTAATTTTGGTGATAACGTGTTAACCCAAAGGGGGATGATCTGCCCCCCGCTTAAATCTCAATTCAAATACGACAATAATAATATGCTTTTTGTACTATATTCTGGTCAACAGATTAATATATAGTCGTTGGCAAGATATCTGTATTGCCATTTTGATCTATAAACAAACGGAACACTTTTTTTTCACCATTGTTAAGGGTAAATTCACGTTCACGACGAGGTGCATTGAAACTACACAATCCCTTTCCTTGTATTGATGCGCCAACTAAAATGTTTCCACTAGGTGCATACAATGAAACATACTCTTTTGTTTCTAGCTTTGCTGCCTCGTTACCATTAATGAATACATTAATATAACAGCCACTACCGACAAAGCCTTTATCTCTTATTAATACCAAATTGGCATAATTATCGACTCTATTGTCAAATCCTAAAATTCTCTCTTTTGGGGTATACTTAGCTTCACTCAATAAAGTCGGAGTAGTTGAGCAACCAGCAAGAAAGGTGACAATTAACAATGCAATAATTACTTTTTTCATCTTCTTTCCTAAATCACTTATTTTTCGTAATGTCATGTGATTTTATGGATTTAATTGATAAAATTCAAACATAATCGCTTCAATAAAACGGTCAATGAACCAATTGCATCAAAAACGAGAAAATTGCAAAATAAGTTTCTGACAGAAATTTTAAGGAACCTTATGTGTTTAAGTATAAAAATATTTAGTACTACTCTCTAATTCGGGATAACACATAAAGGAGGATTAAAAACAACTTTGTCCTTGATGTTGCGTTGGAATGTTAGGGTATTTTGCAGCACATATCCCTATTTAAAATTATGACTAAAACGATAAAAACCTAAACATCAAGTGCTTACAATTTGAAATCAAAAAAATCCCTTATAGATATAAAAAAATAAAGTCACCGCATTATCCTTTTAACCCAGATACAATATTTGTAATAACTAAATAGTTTTACATAAACCATCCACAATCTAAATAACCACAAATACCCGCTTTTAAAAATGTTCGTATTTATATAAAAAGATGAAACTTGTGATCAAGATCACTTCGCTAATCGAAATCGACTATTTTGTAAATTGGTCAAATTGTTTTCTTTTACTTCTTATCAAGAATTACCTAACAGACTAAATTTACTGATAATATTCTATTTTTTGTTTTCTCCTATTTCCCCACTTCTTTCGTTTAATTTAAAAAAGAAAGCAATATTTACCGTTATTTTCATAAAAGCATTTTGTGACTTATCTATCATTTTCATTGTCTTTCGTGTGTTTAAATTTAATAACTCAATGAAAGTAATGTGAATGAACGTGTTATGAATGATGAAATGATGACCACACTACAACGCCGAGAAAAAATAATTCATTTACTTGATAACCAAAATACAGTTTCGGTTAATAAGTTGAGTAAATTATTTAAAGTATCAACAGTGACTATTCGTAATGATTTACGTCATTTAGAAGATAAAGGCTGCGTATTACGCTGTTATGGTGGTGCTATATTAAATAAGGCCTTTGCCTTTGATAAACCATTGTTAGATAAAAGCCGCATCAATTCAAACATAAAAAATAAAATAGCCCAAAAAGCTGCTGAGCTAGTGCAAGATGGCGATCGTATTATCCTTGATTCTGGCTCGACAACAGCAGCAATGGTGCCATATTTATATAAAAAACAAAACTTAATTGTTTTTACCAACGCTATCAATATTGCTTACGACTTATCAACCAATACCGATATTGATGTGATTATTGCTGGTGGCAATATTAGAAAAAAAGCCTACTCGATTTCAGGCCCTACTGTTGAAGAGCAACTAAAAATGTTTCACTTCAATAAGCTCTTTTTAGGCGTTGATGGATTTGACTTAAATGCTGGGATCACAACACCTAATTTTGCTGAAGCTGTTGTTAATCGAATCATGTGTCAAGTATCAAGCGACATTATTGCTATTACTGATTCGACCAAATTTGGACGTAAAAGTTTTTGTCTGATCGAAAAGATCAATTGTATTAATACGCTAATTACTGATTCAAAAATTCCAAAAGACTACTTAACGCAATTACATACATTAGGCATCAATGTCGTTATTGCAGATTCATAAACGACTTTATTTTTATCAAAACAAATTAATTACTAAACAGGGTTCTTATTATGCAACAATACTTTAATTATTCACTAGATTGGTTAACACAACGTAATGCACAACATACCGCTAAAGAAATTTGGCAACAACCACAAATTTGGCGCGAAGTTCTTGAACTAATTCAGCAAAAACAACCTGAACTACAACAATTTTTGCAACCTATACTCACTGATGCCAATTCAGATATCATTTTAACTGGCGCTGGTTCATCTGCTTTTGGTGGTGTTGCACTTGCCCCTTGGCTTCGTGAGCATACCCACCGCAACTTTTTTGCCTATGGCACAACCGAAATTGTCGCAGATCCACTACAATACCTACGTCCTAATAAAAAAACCTTAATCATATCCTTTGCGCGTTCAGGAAACAGTCCTGAAAGTGTGGCAACAGTTCAACTTGCTGACCAATTAGTGGCAGATTGTTATCACCTTTTTATAACTTGTAATCCGAATAGTGCTTTAACCCAATATGCAGCTAACGCCAACAATAGCAAACGAATTTTTGAGCTCATTATGCCAGAAGGTACCAATGATTTAAGCTTTGCTATGACATCGAGTATTAGCAGCATGATGCTAGCAACATTACTGATTTTTGGTCATTTTGATAACCAAACAACTCTCAATGCTGTTAATAAAATTGCTGATATAGCAGAGCAAAAATTGATAAGCTGGCAAGATATTACTAAACAATTAGCAGCAAAATCACATCAACGAGTGATCTATGTGGGTAGTAGCTGTTTTACCGGACTTGCTCAAGAATCAGCATTAAAAATTTTAGAACTAACAGCCGGCAAAATAGCCAGCCGTTTTGACTCAATACTAGGGCTTCGCCATGGTCCTAAATTTATGGTAGATAAACAAAGTCTAGTTATTTGTTTATGTTCGAATGATGCCTATATACACAAATATGATAACGATTTATTTAATGAGTTAGTTCACGATCATATCGCTACCGATGTTCTAGCCCTTAGTGGCAAAAACAATAACACCCCAAATGTCTTATCGATTGATAGTGATCTGGCTGATTGTTGGCTACTCTTCCCTTATCTTGTTTTTGCCCAAATGCTCGCTTTTGAAAAATCATTAAGCTGTGGCTTAACGCCCGACAATCCATGTCCTACCGGTGAAGTAAATAGGGTTGTAAAAGGTGTGACTATTTATCCATTTAATCGAGTCTAAACGGTAATTATTTTATATCAAACCACTAAGGAGGGAATCAGTATGGGGACGCCAAATATTCTAATGACACGCATAGATAATCGTTTAGTCCATGGTCAAGTCGGAGTCACTTGGGTAAATGCACTTGGTGCTAATTTATTATTAGTTGCCAATGACAGTGCTGCACAAGATCCAGTCCAACAAAACCTTATGGATATGGTCATCGCTGAAGGTATTCAAACCCGTTATTTTACTTTGCAAAAAACGATCGACATCATCGGCAAAGCCGCCGATCGTCAAAAAATTTTTATTGTTTGTAAAACACCACAAGATGTTCTTACGCTAGTAAAAGGTGGCGTACCTATCAAATTTGTCAATGTCGGTAATATGCATTTTTCAGAAGGGAAAAAACAGATACATAAAACGGTATCGGTTGACGAAAGTGATATTGCCGCATTTAAAGAACTTCACCAATTGGGTGTCACTTGCGAAATTCGCCGAGTGCCCGATGAGTCCGGTGAAAAAATTTCAGATTTACTCAACTTTTGTTAATAACAGGGAGCACTATATGTTAATCGATGCGTTATTAATTGGGCTATTAGCAGGTATTGCTGGCGTTGATCTGTTTGATGGACTCACGCATTTACATAGACCGGTTGTTATTGGTCCTTTGGTCGGTCTAATTTTGGGCGATGTCACAACAGGTTTATATGTTGGCGGTTCATTGGAATTGGTCTGGATGGGGATGGTACCGTTAGCCGGTGCACAACCACCAAATGTGGTCATTGGTGGTGTAATTGGTACCACATTTGCCGTTTTAACTCATGCCGATCCTAAAGTAGCGATTGGAATTGCCGTACCATTTGCTATTGCAGTGCAAGGTTGCATTACTATTTTATTTACTATCTACTCACCAATGATGCATAAATGCGACAAATTTGTCGATCAACTCAACTTCAAAGGTATTGAATGGGTCAACTACTTAGGAATGATTATATTATTTTGTTTCTATTTTATTGTCGCATTTTTACCTATCTATTTTGGTGCAGATGCAGCTACTGAGTTAGTCAAAAAATCACCACAATGGTTACTTGATGGGTTAAGTATTGCCGGTGGTATGATGCCTGCAATTGGCTTTGCCATGTTAATGAAAATTATGATGAAAAAAACTTATATCGCTTATTTTATTCTCGGTTTTCTTGGCGTGACATTTCTAAAATTACCTATTTTGGCAATTGCATTAGGCGCACTTGCCATTGCAATGATCGATTTCTTTAATTATAGCCGTGATAACAATCAAAGTAACAAGCCAGCCGGCTCAATGGAGGTGGAAGATGGGATTTAATAACGATAGTGAAAGCCAAATGGCACAAAAAGCAGAAAAGCGTATGGAACAAGCGTTAGCTACCAGCAAAGTATCGACCGATACCTACAGTGATCAAAGCCAAAATATCACATTAACTAAGAGTGATATCAATCGTATGGCATTTCGATCACTTGCATTACAAGCTTCATTCAATTATGAACGTATGCAAGCGGGCGGTTGGCTATTTACAATTTTACCTGCATTACGAAAAATTCATCAAAATAAAGATGATTTAAAAAATTCAATGCATATGCATATGGAATTTATTAATGTCCACCCTTTTGATGCGACATTCTTGTCTGGACTGGTATTAGCCATGGAAAAAGGCAAAGAAAATATTTCAACCATCCGAGCAGTTAAAGTTGCATTAATGGGGCCTTTAGGCGGTATAGGTGACGCATTATTCTGGCTGACATTATTACCTATTTGTGCAGGAATTGGGGCATCATTGGCATTAGAAGGTAGCTTATTTGGACCAATTATCTTTCTATTAATGTTTAACGTGGTACACTTTGGATTACGTTTTGGCCTTGCTCACTACGGTTATCGGGCTGGTATCAGCACTTTACCATTATTAAAAACGCACACTAAACGTATTTCGCATGCTGCATCAATAGTTGGCATGACCGTTATTGGTGCTTTAGTTGCCTCGTATGTACATTTAGCCACACCACTAGAAATTAATGCAGGACAGGCACATATTGCACTACAAACCGATGTACTGGATAAATTAATGCCTAATCTATTACCGTTAGGATTTACATTAATGGTTTATTCACTCATGAAACGTAACTTTTCACCGGTTAAATTAATTGGTTTAACTGTAGTAATTGGTGTTTTAGGTAAATTAGTTGGTTTTTTATAAAGGACAAATTATGATAGGTGTGATATTAACCGGTCACGGTAGCTTTGCTACCGGCCTTTTTCAGGCTGCAACACAAATTATTGGCGAGCAAATACAATTTAGCGCAGTTGATTTTCCTGATGGGATGAGTAGTGAACAACTTGAACAACAGCTCAAAGCATCATTAAAATCAAACGATACCGGTGAAGGCGTCATTTTTTTGACCGACATTGTTGGTGGATCTCCTTTTAAACTATCGGCTACGCTTAGCTTCGAATTTGAGAAAATCGAGGTGATTAGTGGTATTAATATGCCGCTATTATTAGAAATATTGTTACAACGCGATGAATTGGATTTGCAAACCTTACGTTTAAAAATTGTTGAAAATGCCGATAAAAGTATTAGTAGTTTATGGCATGAACAACAAAAAAAATCAACTTATGAGAAGGAATGTTCAGATGGCATCTAAGCAAATTCATGCAAAACAAGTTTTAACACCTATTGGTTGGTTAGAAAATGCCATTATCACTATTGAAAAAGATAGAATCACCAATATTGAGCTTAGTGATAAAACGAGTATCAATGAGATTAAGGTATTACCAGCACTAATTGATACCCATATTCATGGCGTAATGGGTGCAGATACGATGGATGCAACGCATACCGCTCTTGATACCATGAGTCGTTTTCTAGCACAGCGTGGTGTAGGTGCTTTTTTGGCAACAACAGTAACGGAAAGCCATGAAAAAATTGAAGCGGCTTTAATACAAGTAAAAAATAGTATTAAACAAGGGGTATCTGGTGCAACCTTACTTGGGTCATATCTAGAAGGACCTTTTTTTACCGCAACACACAAAGGTGCACACCCACAAGAACTACTACATGCCCCCAATCAATTACTCATTGAAAAATGGTTAAAACTTGCAGAAGGGACATTAAAGTGCATCGCTTTAGCGCCTGAATATCCTGAATCGATAGCGATAATCAAATGGCTATCTAGCCAAAAAATACGTGTCATGCTAGGACATACTGATGCAGACTATTCAACTACTAAAGCGGCACTGTTGGCCGGCGCAAGTGGCGTAGTACATTGTTATAATGGGATGTCAGGTTTACAGCATCGTAATCCCGGTGTTGTTGGCGCAGCACTCAGTATTGACAATTGCCAAGCAGAAATCATTGTTGATGGCCACCATGTTCATCCTGCAGCTGTTGCCATTGCTCACAAATGTTGTGGTAAAAATTTATTGCTCATCACGGATGCTATGCGAGCAACCGGTATGCCTAATGGAGATTATCAATTAGGCAAATTAGTCGTACATATGCAAGATAATGTTGTACGCACCGATGAAGGAAGTCTTGCTGGAAGTGTATTAACGCTGGATCGTGCTGTTAACAATTTTGCTAAATTTACAGATATTTGTTTTGAACAAGCATGGCTACATGCTAGCTATTACCCAGCAAAAGCATTAGGTATTGATGAAGATTTAGGTAGTATTTCCATCAATAAATTAGCTAATTTAGTCTTACTTAATAAGCGAAATGAACTAGTTGCAACTATTGTTAATGGTAAAGTGGTATATAAATCAAAAGAATATGATGATCATTATTTTTGCTAAATGCTGAACAAAGCATAATTATGATCACTAAACCACGCCTAAAGAATATTTTTATGCTATAACCAAAAGAGTATAACAATGTTATAACTCACGTTTTTAAATGACATAAAAGGAGGTCATATGAAACAAATCCTATTTAAAGGAATATTAGGTTTAACAGCATTGTTGTCATTTTCAACATATGCAACAGATACGCTAGATGATTATACTTTAGAACAAGTGGTCGTATTTAGCCGTCATGGTTTACGTGCACCATTAGCAAGTCCAACAAGCACACTAGGGAAAGTCACGCCAAACCAATGGCCACAATGGGATACACCAGCGAGTTATTTGACCATACGCGGCGGTGTGTTAGAAACATATTTTGGTCACTATTTTAGCCAATGGCTTGTGGATAATAAATTATTAAATGCCGATAGTTGCCCAACAGAAAAAGATGTTTACATTTATACCAACAGCCTTCAACGAACAATTGCGACCGGACAATATTTTGCGGTTGGTGCTTTTCCTGGCTGTATAGTGCCTATTATTCATAAAGAAAAACTCGGTACGATGGATCCACTGTTTTTTCCCGTTATTCGAGATGATAGTCCTGAATTTAAACAAGCTGCGATTAATTCAATTAATCAAAATGCAGATTCTAATGGTATTGACGGGTTAAATAAAAAGCTAAATAAAGCCTATCGAGACATGGCTAATGTCATCAATTATCCAAAATCAAAAGATTGTTTAAACAACAAACAATGTGACTTTATTGCTTTACCAACACAATTGATCATCGAAAAAGGTAAAGAACCTGGTATTACTGGACCGCTACGAACAGGAACATCTATTGCCGATGCCTTTATATTACAATACTATGAAGGCGTACCTTTAGCAAAAGTAGCTTGGGGCAAAATAAAAAATGAGCAGCAATTTAAACAGCTTGTTGCCATTAAAGAAGATTATAATAAGGTTCTGTTTGGCTCACCTGTTGTGGCAAAACACGTCGCTGCAAATTTAGTTAATTACATTAATCAAGCATTCACTGAAAATGACTCAACTATAAAGTTTACTTTTTTAGTAGGGCATGACTCCAATGTAGCTTCTTTATTTTCAACAATGCAGATTCAACCTTATAACTTACCAAACCAGTTTGAAACAACACCTATTGGCGGCAAAGTGGTATTCGAAAAATGGCGAAACAACAGTAGTGGCGAAAAATTTATGAAAATTGAGTATGTTTATCAATCTACAGATCAAATTCGCAACTTATCACCATTGAATCGTGATAATCCACCACAAAAAGTCACCTTAAACATGACAAAATGCCCAACAAATGCAATGGGACTTTGCTCATTCACCACCTTCAAACAAGTGATGGATGATATCAGCAAATAGTGTTATTTATTAATAGTAAGCAAAAACTGTTAACTGCGTTTTATGCTTACTATCCATTATGTTTATCTAAGGTTATTCAGCATTAATTTTTGAAATCACAATATCCGTTGGCATAACTTTTTTAATGATTAATTCATCAAAACTATTAATGTTCAATGCAACGTTTGCCTGAGCACAGTTAAGTAAATTAACACCAATAACTTGGCATTTAGCATTAAAAGCAGATTGTATTCCCGCAATCGAATCCTCAAAAACAATACATTGCTCAGCAAGTAATCCAAGTGCTTTTGCGCCTTGCAAGTAACCGTCCGGAGCAGGTTTAGTCTTTGCTACCATTTCACCCGTGATAAAAACGGGTGGTTTCGCTACGCCAAGCAGGTTGAATCGAGATTCAGCAACTATTTTAGTGCCAGAAGTCACAATGCCCCAAGGTATATTTTGCGATGATAACAATTGTAAAAATTTACTCGCGCCGGGTATTTCACCTATGCCATCTAAGTCTTGTGATTCTAATTGCTCCATCCAGTTAAACTCTTGTTTTATCTCTTCATTAGGTTTATCCGGTAAAAAAAGCTTTATATTGTCAATCGCTTTACGCCCATGAATTGAAGTCAACACATAATCATGATCTAGATGATGACGCTTGGCAAATTTTAACCAACAACGCTCAACTGCTGATAATGAGTTGACTAATGTCCCATCTAAATCAAAAAGAAGTCCTTTAGCTTGCATATTATAATTTTCCTGTACGACTACATTGAATTTACTGTTCTATCGATTTTTGCATTAACTGATTTCCATTTAATGCAAATAACGTCAATCAATCACTTTTGCCATACCTGTATAGAGACTCATTAAACATTCAATCTCAACACAACAATACGCTGCTGATATTGTCACAAGTATCACAACAGGCTGCGACTGCATAGCCACATGAACTCACCGTTGAAATAGTTAACAAGTGATAAATAGTAAAAGTCGTTATCTGCTAACTTTATTATTGTGCTTTTTAGTATTTATTAAGATGAAATAAGTTAAATAGCCCCGCCTTTTCAAGCGTTATTTATCCATTACTTGTTGGACAACAACTTGCTGGAAATAGCCATCATAGTTTTGCATATTGACAAAACCAGTTTGTGACTCCATCGTATTTAACATGCCCATCGTCATAGCTCGTTTAAGCATCACCTCTACCGGTTCATGTTGGTGAATACCAACAGCCAGCCCAGCTAAAGTTACATCTCCAGAACCGACAGGATTAACCACATTAATTTTAGGAATTGTTACTCGATAATATTGTCCATGACAACGAGCAAAGGCGCCATTTTTACCCAATGATACAATGACAAAAGCGATGTTATCCAACAAAGGATGATTAACCGCTGAAATCAGTGAATCAATATTTTGTTCATCAATATTAACTTGTAGAATTTGTTGTAGTTCACTCTTATTGGGTTTTATCAAATATGGTTTATTTTGGGAGATTAACACCTCATGCAGCATGTTGCCAGATGAATCAAGTAAAACGGGAATATTGTTTTTATTCGCTTTTTCAATAAGTTGAGCATAAAAATTAACAGGAAAACCTTGGGGCAACGATCCAGAAATTGTGATTACTTTGGCCTGACTTAATAGTGTTTGATAATGATTGAAAAAATGAATCACATCTTGTTCAGTAAGTATAGGGCCTGATTCAAGAATTTCAGTTTGATTCCCCTCATGTAAAATCGCTATACAATTTCTTGATTCCTGCTTTGTAATATAAAAATCATATTTAATATCATCTTCAGTCAATTTTTTTTGAATATATTCACCCGTAGTGCCACCAACAATACCCGAAGCTAATACATCTATCCCCGAATATTTAATCCCCCGAGTTACATTCAGTCCCTTCCCTCCGGCTGTTTTTCTGACGTCTTTTACTCGATTAATATCATTAATGTTAAATTTTGCCAGTGGATAAGAGATATCCACCGAAGGGTTCATTGTAATGGTTAATATCATGTTTTTTTCCTACACAAATGATGCTCTACTATTGTTTATGAGAAATATTCAACTTACTTAATTTGGTTAATATGATGTAAGAAAAAAGTTTGTAACAGTATTAGTCTTTGCTTAAATTGGATAAGCTGAAATTGATGATTTTTTTATAAACGACATTCCATCGAAATCCCATCATCCTTGTATTTTATACAGCTATAAAACCAACACCTTTTGCTTCAAATTCTTGTTTACATCGACTATTAACATCAACATCTGTAATAATTACATCAAGCTGGCTCATAGGTAACACAACATTGATACCATTACGCCCAAACTTTGATGAATCTAAAACCGCAATCACATGTTTTGCAGCTTTAGCCATAACGCTACTTATAGTATAACCTTCATTAAACGTTGTTATTCCTCTTTCAGCATCAATCCCGTCTGCGCCAACAAACAAAATATCTGCTGAAATGCCGGCTAATGATTGCTCAGCAATTTTTCCATGAAAAGAACGTGTTTTGTGTCTGAGCGTACCTCCACACATAAACAACATGATGTCACTATTGTCTGATAAGATAAATGCTGACGTCAGACTATTGGTAATCACTGTAATATGTTTTAGTTTTACCAGCTCTTCAGCTATTAGCATAGTTGTACTACCGCTATCTAAAATAATAGTATCACCTTCTTTAACATGTTTAACTGCTTCAATTGCAATACGTTTTTTTGCTTCTATAAATCGCTGATAGCGATCTTCTAATTGCAACTCTTTAAACGATTTCATTTCTCCATTATCAACGATTTTAGTTGCGCCACCATGAAAACGTATTAATACGCCTTGTTTTTCTAGCAATCTGAGATCAGTTCGAATCGTGACTTCTGAAACATCATATTGCTGAGATAAATCACTCACCAATAAAGTACCTTTCATATTAATAAGCGCTAATATCTGTTGACGTCTTTCACTTGCATTCATATTATTTCCTTTTTCGAAAATTTTTCAGCAGTGTATAACAAACAAAATCAAAAGATA
>CAMLAI010000004.1 GCA_946477995.1 uncultured Gilliamella sp.
TTTTGTTGTTTCAGTTTGCTGTCTCAAGGGTTGCGTATGTTACTCACTTCATTTGCCTACGTCAACCCCCAATTTTATAAATTTCAAATTTTTCTTATCGAGTGATTGCTTTTTAAGCTAAACGTAACTTTATAAGCTTATCGTGATTTGTTTTACTGCATTCTTCGCTTTACTAATCGCTTCCTCAACCGTTAGTGCTCTAGCAAGCGCAACACCCATTCTGCGCGTTGCTTTTACTTCTGGCTTACCGAATAAACGTAAATCTGTTTGTGGCTGACTTAATGCTTTATCTAAATTAGCAAAGGTAACTTGTTTAGAATCTCCTTCTACTAATAAAACAGCAGATGCACTCGGGCCATATTGTTCAATAACAGGAATAGGTAAACCAAGTATTGCTCGAGCATGCAGCGCAAATTCAGAAAGATTTTGTGATATTAACGTCACCATACCGGTATCATGTGGACGTGGTGAAACTTCACTAAACCAAACCTGATCACCTTTAATAAATAATTCGACACCAAATAAACCGCGTCCGCCTAATGCATCAGTTACTTTAGTTGCAATTTCCTTTGCTAACTTTAGTGCATTATCAGACATCGCTTGAGGTTGCCAAGATTCTCGATAATCACCTTTTTCTTGTCGATGACCAATTGGTTGACAAAATGAAACACCATGGATATGTCGAACAGTTAATAAAGTAATTTCATAATCAAAATCCACCAAACCTTCGATAATAACCTTACCCCCACCAGCTCGCCCACCTGCTTGTGCATATGTCCATGCTAATTCAATGTCCTGATGATTACGTATCAGTGATTGTCCTTTTCCTGAAGAACTCATAACGGGTTTAACAAAACAAGGAAAACCTATCTCTTCAACCGCTTTTTTAAATTCATGTTCATTTATAGCAAATCGGTAAGGTGAAGTAGGTAGTTTTAGCTCTTCAGCGGCTAGCCGACGAATACCTTCTCGATTCATCGTTAGTTGTGTTGCTTTTGCTGTAGGAATAACTGTAAAGCCTTGCTGCTCTAATTCGACTAAAGTGTCAGTTGCAATTGCTTCTATTTCTGGAACGATATAATCAGGTTTTTCAGCTTCGATAACTTTTCTTAAAGCTTGACCATCTAACATATTGATTACATGATAACGATGTGCAACTTGCATTGCTGGTGCATTAGCGTAGCGATCAACAGCAATAACTTCACAACCAAACCGTTGTAGCTCTATCACGACTTCTTTCGCTAATTCACCTGCACCACAAAGCATAACTTTAGTTGAAGTGGGTGATAACGGCGTTCCTATTGTAGCCATAATGTCCTCATACTCAGTTAACTACTTTTAATTTTAATATCCTAAAAATAAAAAATCGGGAACAATATCCCGATTTTCTAATTATTATGCTTGATAAGGATCACGTAGAATCATGGTTTCACTACGATCTGGACCTGTTGAAATAATATCAATTGGGGTTTCAGTTAACTCTTCTATCCGTTTAATATAATTTTTTGCTGCTTGTGGTAACGCATCATAACTTTTAATACCAAACGTTGATTCGCTCCATCCTGGCATAGACTCATATACAGGTTTGACTAAACTCCAATCTTCAGCAGCAGCCGGTGCATTGTTAATCACATCACCATTAGGTAATTGATAACCAACACAGATTTTAACTTCTTTAAGGCCGTCTAACACATCAAGTTTAGTTAAACAAAAACCAGAAACTGAATTTAGTTGTACGGCTTTACGAACAGCAACCGCATCTAGCCATCCAGTACGACGACGGCGACCCGTTGTTGCACCAAATTCATTACCTTGTTTGCAAAGATATTCACCCACATCATCAAATAATTCAGTTGGGAAAGGGCCTGCACCGACACGAGTAGAGTAAGCTTTAACAATACCTAAAACATAACCAACATAACGAGGACCAAAGCCTGATCCTGTTGCTACACCGCCAGCAGTAGTATTTGAAGAGGTAACAAAAGGATAAGTACCATGATCAATATCAAGTAAAGTACCTTGCGCCCCTTCAAACATGATTCTTTCGCCTTTTTTCCGAGCATCTTCTAATAGCGTCGGAATATCTGCAATCATAGCCACTAAAATATCTGCAATCGCTAATGTGTCATCAAGGACTTTTTGATAATCAACCGCTTGAGCTTTGTAGTAATTGACTAATTGGAAGTTATGATATTCCATTACTTCTTTTAGTTTTTCAGCAAAGGCTTGGCGATCACGTAAATCACCAACTCGAAGTCCACGACGAGCGACTTTATCTTCATATGCAGGGCCAATACCTCGACCTGTGGTGCCTATCGCTTTACTACCACGTGCTTTTTCACGGGCTTGGTCTAATGCAATATGGTAAGGTAGAATTAAAGGGCAAGATTCAGATATCAGTAATCTGTCTTTAACGGGAATACCTTTATCTTCTAACGCTTTCATCTCTTTCATTAGCGCATCAGGGCAAAGTACTACACCATTCGCAATGATACTTATAACATCATGACGAAGAATACCTGATGGGATAAGATGTAATACTGTTTTTTCGCCATTGATCACTAACGTATGGCCAGCATTATGCCCACCTTGATAACGAACAACATATTTTGCTTTTTCTGTGAGTAAATCAACAACTTTACCTTTGCCTTCATCACCCCATTGCGTACCTAGCACAACAACATTATTACTCATAGACTATTACTCATTCTGTTATTTATTCGATTTTAGTTTCATGTATTGGAAAAATTCACTATCTGGGCTAATAACCATAACGTCATTACCAATAAAACTTTGTTCATAAGCTTTTAAACTTCGAATGAAGCTAAAAAATTCCATATCTTTACCAAAGGCATCAGCATAAAGTTTAGCTGCATTAGCATCACCTTCACCACGAATAATTCGTGATTGTCGTTCAGCTTCAGATAATATTTTTGTTGCCTCAAGTGTCGCTGCCGCTCTAGTTTCTTCCGCTTTTCTTACGCCTTCAAAACGTTTATCGCGGGCAATGACTTCTCGTTCTGCTCGCATTCTGGCATAGATAGAACCTGAAACTTCAGCAGGGAAATTAATCTGTTTAATACGTACATCAACGACTTCAACACCAAAAGCGCGTAGACTCGTTTTACTACTTTCGGGATCTTTTTCTGTATCTGCAACTAGTTTGTCTATTGGTGCATTATCAACAGAATCTTGATGTGTACCATTTAAAGCATCTTTTACTCGAATCATTAAAGAATTACGCGATTTAGTATCCGCATTCGAGTCATTAATAATGTCCTTATTACTCAGTTTACCAATTTCCGCTCTTAAACGACCATTTAGACGAGCAAGTAGTAAGTCTTCAACATTATTGCCACCGGCAACTGTTTCATAATAACGATTGAAGTCAACAATTTTCCATTGAACAAAATAATCAACTATCAACTCTTTCTTTTGAACATTGAAAAAACGTTGTTCTTTGCTGTTATTAGAACTATTGGTGGTTTGTATTTTAGCATCAATAACTTTAACACTATCAATACCTGGAATTTTAAAATGTAAACCAGGTTCGGATAATCCAATTATTTTATTAAATCTTAAAACAACACCACGGGTGCCTTCCTCAATAACATAAACACTTGAAAAAAACACACCGATTAAAATCAAAACTATAGGAATCAATAATTTACGCATATTCATTTTTCTCCTTATCGTCCCATAGTCCGCGTAGTGTTGCTGGTAGAACTATTATTACGGGTTGTAGCACCATTTTGTGACTCTTTAGTTGGTTGAGGTGCACTTTTTATCGCATCAGAAGAGCTTGGCATATTAAAATTGTAATCACTGTTTTGATTTGGCAACGTAGTTGGTGTAGCCATTTTTTCGCTGTTATTTTTTAATAACTGCTCCAACGGTAACACCATTAAATTACCACTTTTATCATTCACAACAACTTTATTAGTTTTACTTAATATTTTTTCCATTGTTTCAATATATAAACGCTCTTTAGTGATTTGAGGGGCAGCCTTATATTGAGGTAATATTTTTTCAAAACGTGCAACATCACCAGCCGCTTCAAGTTCTACACGAACTTTATACGCATCAGCATCAGCTAAAATTCTTGCAGATTTACCTTCTGCTTGTTGCACTAACTGAACTTTATCTGCTTCAGCTTGTTTAATTTCACGTTCGCTATCACCTTGAGCACGAATAGCATCATCGTAAGCATCTTGCACTTCATCTGGTGGTCGAGCAACTTGGAAGTTCAAATCAACAATGTTAATCCCCATATCGTAATGCGTAATTACATTAACTAATTCATCTTTAGTACTGCTTTCAAGCGCAGCTCGTCCATCGGAAATAATCGCATCGATATTAGAACTTCCAACCGCTGTTCTTAAAGCACTATCAGCAGCTTGACGAAGACTATCCTCAACATTGGTTACATTAAATAAATATTTTAATGGATTGCTGATACGATACTGAACATTCATTTCAACAAAAACTAAATTTTCACCTGTTGTAACAATGAACCCTTGCACATTAAAATTTCGTGTTCCTTGGGTATCAACGACATAAACTTTGTCGATTAAGGTAGGTTTCCAATTCAAACCTGGTTGAATAATTTCTGGTTGAACCTGTCCAAAACGGGTAATCACACCTCGTTGACTTTGGTTGATAGTATAAAAACCACTTATTCCCCAAATCAGAATAAGCACAACAATGACTGCAATAACAATTTTTGAGCTATTCATCGATAATTTAATTTTTGATGAACCCCCATTATTATTGCTTGAATTACCTTTTTTTAATAGGTCTTTAATTTTATCTAAAAAACCACCGGATGAATTAGAAGGTTTTTTATTATTATTTCCCCATGGATCGTTATCTTGTCCGTTATTTCCGGGCTGATTCCACGCCATATTTTATATGCTCCATTTAACAATTAGTTGTTATTTTGCGTATTAATTAAGTATAACAGATCTGGCTCTTGTTTACAGAGGCGATTCCATTCAATTGACGGCATTCTCACATCAAGTTGAAAGCTACCATCTTCATTTATAATTTCATGTTCTACTGCATTTAGCTGATAAAAACGGCTTCTTAGCCTGACTAAATGAACAGGTAAGCTTAATTGACAAATTTGGATCTGTCTAGCAAGTCTTTCTTTTAATGCAGTAAATAGTAGATCTAATCCTAAACCATTTTGAGCAGAAATCCAAACACGAATAGGCATACCATTTTCGTCACGATCAATACAAGGCTGTTTACCTTCCATTAAATCTATTTTATTCATTACCATCAATGTTGGAATATCATGGGCATCTATTTCTAATAAAACCTCTTCTACAGCATGTATATTATCTAATAGGTTTGGATCGGATGCATCAATCACATGTAATAAAAGTGCGGCCTCTTGGGTTTCGAGTAATGTTGCTTTAAAAGCAGCAATAAGGTCATGAGGTAAATGACGAATAAATCCGACTGTATCGGCTAATACGACTTCGCCAACATCTTCAACATTAATGCGTCTTAAAGTCGGATCAAGCGTTGCAAACAATTGATCGGCAGCATAAACATCGGCATGCGTTAATGAATTAAATAGTGTTGATTTACCAGCATTAGTATAACCAACCAACGAGACAGTAGGTAGATCGGCTTTATTTCTTGATTGTCGATTTTGATTGCGCTGTTTTTCAACTTTAGCAAGCCTAGATAATATCAATTGAATACGATGACGAATTAAACGTCTATCGGTTTCTAACTGAGTTTCGCCCGGCCCTCTTAAACCAATTCCACCTTTTTGTCGTTCTAAGTGTGTCCAGCCTCGAACTAAACGCGTTGATAAATACTGCAACTGCGCTAATTCTACTTGTAACTTACCTTCATGAGTTCTAGCACGTTGTGCAAAAATATCTAAAATAAGCCCAGTTCGATCAACGACACGGCATTCACATAATTTTTCTAGGTTTCGTTCTTGGGTAGGAGTTAAGGTGTGATTAACTAAGATAACTGATGCGTCAAGCGCTTTAACTTTTTCGGCAATTTCAAGGGCTTTCCCTTCACCAATAAAATATTTAGCTTGTGGTGCTTTTCTTGAGGTTGTCACAATATCGAGAATCTCAATTTGAGCAGAAGAAACAAGTACTTCAAACTCTTTCAGATCCTCGATATCGCTTTCTTGAGGGAAGAATACATGGACTAATAAGGCAGATTCCCCGCCTTTATATCGCTCAAACAATCAGATTCTCCACTGAATTAATCAGCTTTCGCTTTCCTCTTCAGGTTGAGTCACCAATCCAGAGATAGATCTTGATGGTACAACTGTTGAGATGGCATGTTTATATACCATTTGGCTTACAGTATTTTTTAATAAAATAACAAACTGATCAAATGACTCAATTTGCCCTTGTAATTTAATACCGTTAACTAAATAAATAGATACAGGAATATGCTCGCGACGAAGCAAATTTAAATAAGGATCTTGTAATGACTGCCCTTTTGACATGAGTTTATCCTTTAAGATGAAAATAATAATATGAAGATAATATAATCGTACTTTTTAAAAATATTTAATTTAACTAAAACATAAAGTACTTATGTCTATTTACCAAAATAACATAAAAAACTCAGCTCTTGAACTGGTCAACAATAATTTATGCACAAATAACTAAAATTTTAATAAATTTACACTAATCAAACAAAAAAAAATACTAAAATATTATGTTAACCTAAAACTTTTTTACATTTTGAAAAAACAATTTCGAGGTAAAAAGTAAAGTAATAAAAAGTAAAAAATATTTTCAAACCTAAAAAAGCTGATCGAAAACCTTATCCATATTATCAGGATTTAACCATGTAACAGGTTGTTTCCAACCACGTAGCCAAGTAATTTGCCTTTTTGCTAATTGACGTGTTGCACAAATACCTTTAAACACCATTTCATCATAACTACTTTGACCCTCTAAATACTCCCACATTTGCCGATAGCCAACACAACGCATCGAAGGTAAATTTAAATGCAAGTCAGGTCGTAATTTTAGCGCTTTCACTTCGTTTTCAAATCCTTGATCGAGCATCTGTAAAAAACGTTGTTCAATACGCTGATGTAACTGCGCGCGATCTGAAGGCATAATGGCAAACTGCATCACATCGTAAGGTAATGCTTCACCACTTTCTTGGGTAAGTTCGGTTAAACTCTTACCCGAAATTAAATACACTTCTAAAGCACGATTAAGACGCTGTGGATCGTTTGGATGAATTCTTTGAGCAGAAACAGGATCAACTTTTTTTAATTCTTCATGAATCACTTGCCAACCAAATTTATTGGCCTTTTCTTCTATTTGTTGCCGAATTTCACTGTTAGCTACAGGTAAAGGTGATAACCCTTCAAGCAACGCTTTAAAGTACAACATTGTTCCACCAACTAACAATGGAATTCGCCCTTTTTTTAGCGTTTTTTCAATTTCAATTAGAGCATCATGCCTAAAATTGGCGGCAGAGTAACTTTCTGCTGGATCACATATATCAATTAATTTATGTGGGTAGTTTAACTGCTCTTGTTTCGTTGGTTTGGCCGTACCAATATCCATATCACGATAAATCAGCGCTGAATCGACACTTATAATATCAATTGGATAACGTTCATAAAGGGCCATTGCAAATGCGGTTTTACCTGAAGCCGTTGGCCCCATTAATGAAATAACTTTTGCTTTATTCATAGTTACATGGATTTTATAAAAGATTGAAGATCAATAGGATGTATAAATGTTTCTAGTTGCAATAAATTGCTATCAATTTGCTCTAGCTGTGCAAGTAATTGGATCACTTTGGTCACACTCCAACTTACTGCTTGAGTATTATCACATTGACTCGCTAGCCAATCTGCAATTTTGGTCGGATCTAATGCATCTTCCTTTGACGATGAAATAAACGCTAATAAAGCAGGTAATATTTGCTGCCAATTCATCGTTCTAAGCATTTTAGGTACGCTTTGCAAATGTAGTTTTGCTTTGTCGATATAAAAATCAAATCCTAAAAAATTAAGTTGAGGTTGATAATTGGTTAATGCTTGTTGTTCTTTATGATTGATTAAAATGGTCAATGGAATCAATAATTTTTCAGAATCTTGAGATAATAATTTAATTGCCGAAAATTTTTGTTGAGCAACAGGCAATTTCATCAACATAAATTTTTGCTGATTATCTTCAAACTTTTCAAGCAATGCTATATCTGGTTGAATAACCGTTAACACGCGACCAAATTGTACTAATGATGAACTATCAAGCTGCTGTTGTAAGGAGTGTAAAGATGTACTTCGCTGTGGAAACAACGCATCAATCACCGCTTTTTGCCCCTCAGTCATTTGATCTTCTTGGTGAGATAATCTTGCTGGCTCCGGTTTAGTTTCAACCGATTTAGCAACATCAATTAATTGACCATATAGTGTATTTTCTCTAGCAAAATTACCCGATTTTTTTGTTGGTTGACTGTTAGCTTGATAATTTTTAGGTTGAGCCAATTGATTAAAAATATTCCCCCCCGCAGCTTGGCGATTAGGGGTAATGACTGGCGCTTGAGTCGTAATAGACAAATGGGATTCCAATGCCATCATAATAGCTTGATAAACAAAATCATGAACTAAACGTGCTTCATGAAAACGAACTTCATGTTTAGCAGGATGTACATTAACATCAACCTGTTTTGGATCAAGTTGTAAAAAGACAACATAACTTTGCTGCTCATGAGTTTGACTAATATAAGCCTGACGCAAAGCATGATTAAGTAATTTATCTTTAATAACACGACCATTAACATAAAAATATTGCAGATCACTAACATCGTTACTAGCGACCCATCCTTGAATAAGTAAATCATCATGCTGCCAATCGAGTTTAACTGCTTTTTGCATAAATTCTCGACCACAAACTAATTCAACCCTTTTTTCAAGTGTGGATGATCGGTATTGTTTAACCAGTTTACCATTATGTTGCAAATTAAAAGAGACATCAGGACGCGCTAAAGCAATTCTACGAACAAACTCTTCAATATGCATAAATTCGGTTTTATCGGTTTTCAAAAAACGACGACGCGCGGGTGTATTATAAAATAAATCCAAGACTTCAACCGTTGATCCTACGGGATGAGCCGCAGGTTTAATAACCGGTTTCATATCGCGACCTTCGGCATAAACTTGCCAAGCTTCGGATTGCTGGGCGGTGCGGGAAGTTAACGTCAATCGAGATACTGAACTGATACTCGCCAGCGCCTCACCACGAAATCCAAGGCTAATAATTGAATCTAAATCATCTAGTGTACTAATTTTACTGGTGGCATGACGGGCTAAAGCTAATGCTAATTCCTCTTTAGCAATACCAAAACCATTATCACGAACACGGATTAACTTACAACCACCTTGTTCGAGATCAATATCAATTTGCGTACTACCTGCATCAAGACTATTTTCGACTAATTCTTTAATAACAGATGCCGGCCTTTCTACCACCTCACCAGCGGCAATTTGATTGGCCAATTGTGGTGATAGAATATGTATTGCCATTAGTGCCGTTCTCCAAATTTAGGATTTTGTTTTACATAGTTTTTTATACCCTGATAAATTGCTCTTGCAATCTTATCTTGGTGAGTATTACTAGCAAGTAAACTTTCCTCTGTTTCATTAGATATAAAGCCAACCTCAACCAAAATAGAAGGAATATCCGGAGACCGTAATACACCTAAACTAGCATGTTCAGGTTTACGTTTATGCAGTTTGATTGATCCACTCATCTCTTTAATAACTTGTGTTGCTAATTCATATCCTACACGCTGAGAATAGGAAAATTGTAGATCTAATACCGCCTGGCTTAAATGACGATTATGGTCATCACTAAGCGCATCACCAGCTCCGCCTAATAGCTGAGACTGTTTTTCATCTTGTTCTAGCCAACGCCCCAGTTCAGTATCCGCACGTTTAGTTGACAATACCCAAACGGATGCGCCAGAAGCACTTCGATTTGGCGCTGCATCAGCATGAATTGACACAAGTAAATTAGCTTTGTTTTTACGCGCGATATCTGAACGCTGCGATACCGAAATAAAATTATCACTACTGCGTGTTAAAACCCCTTTAAAATTAGGATCATTATTTAATAAATTGGTAAGCTTTTTAGCAATAGAAAAAGTCACTGTTTTTTCATAAAGATTATGTTTACCTATTGCACCAGAATCTTTACCGCCATGCCCAGCATCAACAGCTATAATCACTTTAGCGGCATTAGCTGAGCTACAAAGTAGCAAAAGCATAAAAAAAGCCATTAATTTTTTCATCAGTATTTTCGCTAATTGTTAATGTAATAAATTAATAATTGACTGACCTATTTTGGTATTTGCTTGTAAACAAACACTGCGTTCAAGCGCTAAATAAGACAAATGGATTTCAATATCGGCAATGGGTAATATGCCTTGTGCTTGCTTTGGCCACTCAATTAAACAAATTGATCGAGAAGAGAAATATTCGCGTATGCCCATAAACTCTAATTCTTCAGGATCAGCTAATCGATATAAATCAAAATGATAAACTGAAAAATCGTTAAAATGATAAGGTTCAACTAAAGTATAAGTAGGACTTTTAACATTACCTTTATGACCAAGTTGTTGTAAAAATCCTCGACTAAACGTTGTTTTACCCGCACCAAGATCGCCAATTAAGTAGATAACTATCGCACTATTGTGATTAGATAAATAATTTAAACATTGCTCAGCAAGCTGTTTACCCAATAAAATTGTTTCTTGCTCGTTAGCTAAAATAATCGGTTTCATAACGAATTCTTTGCTCAATAAATGATCCTTATTATATACTAATAACCATTAAAGATGTACCAAGCAAGGTTAACTTGCTTTTTTCTTAAAAATTCAAAGTAAAATAGATATTTTAGTAAAAAGTGGAAAAATGTTACATACAATTTCAACTCATCACTCAGCAAATATTGATACAACACTCATATCTACGCAAGATGCCGTACTTTTTTGGCAAAATGGCGTTATGATTGCTTGTCAAAATAATCCCTTACTGAATGATATTTTACAAAAAACCACGCATTGTTATGTACTTGACAACGATATTATTGCTCGTGGCATTAGTCAATTCATCGATGTAAGGCTTGAAATCATCACTATGCAACAAGTAGTTGAATTGACTGCTAAGTATTATCCACAAATAAATTGGGAATAATCTTTTAATATCATTAAAAGAATTCATTATTCTTAAATAACCACGTATCAAAACAAAATTGGCACATTTGCAAATCTAAATCTTGCAGTTTAATATAAATTCAACTGTGTTTTAATGAATAGCTGATATTAATGACCAATTTATTAACTTTATCACAAGCAAGTGCTCGATTAAAAAAAGGGGAAGTCATTGCCTATCCAACCGAAGCTGTTTTTGGATTAGGTTGTGATCCTGATTGCCAATCGGCAGTAATGACACTATTACAACTAAAGCAACGATCAATTGATAAAGGGTTGATTTTAATTGCTAGCCATTTTAAACAACTTATCCCTTATATAGATGAAGCAGCGTTAACAATAGAGCAACAACAAAAAGCAATTGCCAGTTGGCCAGGTCCTATTACTTGGCTTATGCCCAAAAATAAAACCACGCCTTATTTTTTAACGGGGCAATATAATTCAATTGCGGTAAGAGTAACAAATCATCCCTTAGTTTGCCAACTTTGCGATCTATTTGGAAAACCATTAGTCTCAACCAGTGCCAATCTTTCTGGTCATGAACCTTGTCGAACCGTAATTGAAGTAACTAAACAATTTGGTGACACATTGCCTATTTTACAAGGTGAAACAGGGCAACGCTCACAGCCCTCTGAAATTAGAGATATCAAAACAGGACAAATTATTAGGCAAGGATAGTGTTATGCAAAATTTATATATTGGCGTAATGTCGGGAACAAGTATGGATGGAATTGATATCGCGCTAGTTGATATCAAAGCAGGAAAAGTCACATCCATTATCAGTGATTGTTATCCGATGCCAAATTCAATTAAACAACAATTACTAACACTATGCGACACAAAACAGACAACATTACAAGATTTAGGTCAGCTTGATCATCAACTTGGACTATTATTTGCTAATAGTATCAATCAATTTTTACAAAACAATCATATCAATAAAAATCAAATTAAAGCGATTGGCTGTCATGGGCAAACAATTTACCATCAACCAACAGGTAATAATCCTTTTACCATGCAAATTGGTGATGCCAATATTATTGCCGCTAAAACTGGCATTATCACCATTGCCGATTTTCGCCGTAAAGACATGGCTTATGGTGGACAAGGTGCTCCACTAGTACCTGCTTTTCATAAAGCAGTACTACAAGATCCACACATCAATCGAGTCATATTAAATATTGGCGGCATTAGTAATATTTCTGTCTTAATTCCTAATCAAACAGTCATTGGATACGACACGGGGCCGGGTAATGTATTACTTGATGGCTGGATAAATGAAAATCTTAATCAAAGCTATGATAAAGATGCGATGTGGGCAAAAACAGGTCACATTCAACAAAACTTATTAAATAAGTTACTTGATGAAGCATATTTCAAATTACCTGCACCTAAAAGCACTGGGCGCGAATTATTTAACTTACCGTGGTTACATAAAAAACTGACAGGCATGAATTTAAAGGCACAAGATGTTCAAGCAACCTTAGTGGCATTAACTGCAGTATCTATTAAACATGAAATTGAAAAATTACCCATCAGTAACAATTTACCTTGCGAATTATTGGTATGTGGTGGTGGTGCTAAAAACCCACTGATTATGCAAAGATTATCGACATTATTACCTAACTGGGCAGTATTAACCACAAATGACAAAGGAATAAACGGTGATGATATGGAAGCAATTGCATTTGCCTGGCTTGCTTATTGTCGAATCAATCATATTCCATCCAACATTCCTGAAGTAACAGGAGCAAGCCAAGCAGTATGCTTAGGCGTTTTATACCAATAAAAGAATTAATCAGATGATTTTGCCTGTTTATTATAACCAATCAACTCAGAAATTTTTGCGGCATATTGGTTAATTTTGATAATTAATTTAACCCCATCTTCAGCCGTATTACACCTAAAAATAGACGTTAATAAACTTAACGCGGCAAGAATGTTACTTAAACGATCATAAATAGATACAACAAAACACCTAAACCCAAACGCTGACTCTTCATCATCTTTCCCATTAGGCGTTTAACCTCGTCAAGCTTAGCGAAAAAAGCATCTTTACTGATTATAGTTTTAGGTGTGTATTGGCTAAATTCAATGCTATTGACTAAATTTTTGTTACTTTAATCATTAACCAAACAAGTCATACTTTTCTTAACCCTATAGGTGAGATAGCATCATTAAGTCTCTTGTTTACTTACTGCATAAAACTAGACAAATCAATTCACACTCAAGTAATTCATAAAATCAGATAGATTAAACAAGACACAACACCAAAAATGAGAGCACGAGTAAAATAACCCGCTAGTTATGATTATAATAACTGCTTTAGTAAAAAGATATTGATCTAAATATCATTATAGATAAATTAAATTATTTTTATTTTTAATAAAATTAAATCAAACCAAATTTCTGTAAAGCTTTAGCGATTCCATCATTATTATTATCATCAGTGATAAATTCAGCATGTGCTTTTAGCCCATCAACGGCATTAGCCATGGCGATTGGATGATCAACTGTTAAGAACATCTCGAAATCATTCATTCCATCACCAAATGCATAAGTTGGTACATCGGTGAACCCTTTTCGCTGTAATAACTGAGTTATGCCATTTCCTTTAGAACCACCGTGATTAAAAACATCAACACAATAGGGGGTATTACGAATAAAGGTCAATTCAGGAAATAGATCACGATAATGTTCTTCGCCTGATTCACATAACAGCAATAACATTTGAATAGGTTGATTTAAATAGATCTGATCATCAACGGGAGGAACGGGTTGTTTTAAATAATGATAAAATACCTTAGCAGGTTGACTATCTTGCGAAACACGCATAATTTCATAATTATAAAAAGAGAGAGGTATATCCATTTGTTGTTTGGAAAATTGATAAATTCTAGCTATCACATCTTTATCAATATTATTCGTAAAGACCGTTTCACCTTGATAAAGTACCACTTGACCATTCATTCCAACAATTGAATCGATTTGTGTTTTATGCATCAAGTCAACGACTTCACAAGGCGTTCGTCCCGTCGCCAACATGGGAATAATATTATTTTGTTTAAGCTTATTTATAGCTTGATAAGAACTGGGTAAAACTTCAATTTGACTATTAAATAGTGTTCCGTCTAAATCAAAAAAAACGATAGCTTCAGGCTTTTTACTCATACTACAAATCCAAAATATATTTAATAAAAGGAATAGTTAACTTACGTTGTTGAGCAAGCGTTGCAACTTCAAACTTTTCTAATAAAGAAAACAGTGTACGCATATCACGATTAACACGTTTTAATAAAAACAATCCAACTTCGGTTGATAATTCAAAACCACTTAATTTAGCTCTTAATTGTAAAGCTTTAAGCTTATCATCATCACTCAATTCTTTTAATTGATAAACTTGTCCCCAAGATAATCGAGAAACCAAATCAGGTAAAGTAAAACAAATCTGTTTAGGCGGTGCATTAGCTGTAATTAATAACTTACTTACATTTTTCTCAGTTAAACGATTAAATAAATCGAAAATAGCCTCTTCCCAATCTCTGTGACCTGCTATAGCATCAATATCATCTAAACACACTAAATCATAATTATCCAAGCCTTGTAAAATTTCGGGAACAAGATGGTAATACTGCTTTAAAGGAATATAACTGGCTAACTTATTTTGATTTGAAGCATGCAACAAATGAGTCCGACCAGAAGCACTTGCCGACCACATATAAAAAACATTGAAACCTGGCTTATCAAATAAAGCTTGTAACGAATCGAACAATAATTGATTATCGCCCACATAAAAACTATCAAAAGTTTCACTATTAGATAAAGAAAAAGGTAAAGGTAACTGTGAAAGAGTAATAAAATAACCTCACAATAAAAATAATTTCATGATAAGTATAAATTTGCTACCACAAAAATCAATCACTTTTGTATAAAACAAATCAAGCACAATAACCATCTTACTTAATAAGTTAAATTGAGCAATACAGATCAAATAGCAGTGTTTAAAACATCATCACTAATATATCAAAATTTAAGCAAACAAACTTATTTTTTGTGGATAACTTTGTGATAAATACGGCTAATAAGCTGTTATAATCGGATTAATAACCTTAAAGACAAAAACAATTGTGGATAAATACAATAGTTATAAACAAGTCTAAATCCAAAAAGATCCGATCAATTAACAGCATTAGATCACAACTAAGATCCTAAATAATAATGGCAAAACTAAGTTATCAACAGAAGTCATCTAAACTAATAACAATAAAAATAAAAAGATCAAATAAAAGATCTTATTTAATTTAAATAGCGATCAAAATAGATCATTTGACGTAATCAAAAAGATGAGTACAATTCCTAACGCTAAATAAACCCAAATCACCTGATCCAAAACGACGATCATCAGTATATAAATAAAAACAACGAGGCTTTTATGTTTTATCCAGATCTTTTTGATGTCATTATTGTTGGTGGCGGCCATGCAGGAACAGAAGCAGCAATGGCATCAGCTAGAATGGGCAGAAAAACACTACTATTAACCCATAATATCAATACGTTAGGTCAAATGTCTTGTAACCCTGCAATTGGTGGTATTGGTAAAGGGCATCTAGTAAAAGAGATCGATGCAATGGGCGGACTCATGGCACACGCTATTGATCTAGCAGGGATCCAGTTTAGGATCTTAAATAGTAGTAAAGGACCTGCTGTGCGAGCTACTCGCGCTCAGGCAGATCGATCGCTTTATCGAAAAGTGATCCGAACAACACTTGAAAACCAACCTAATTTAATGCTATTTCAACAATCAGTTGAAGATGTGATCATCGAAAACGATCAGATCACAGGTGTAAAAACTCAAATGGGCGTATCTTTCAGAGCGAAAGCCGTAGTATTAACAGCAGGCACCTTCTTAGATGGAAAGATCCACATAGGTTTAGACAATTACAGCGGGGGAAGAACCGGCGATCCAGCATCAATTGGTTTATCAAAATCATTGCATCAATATCCATTTAGAATGGGTCGTTTAAAAACAGGTACACCACCTCGTATTGATGCAAGAACCATCGATTTTTCAAAACTTGGAACACAATATGGCGATGATCCCGTTCCAGTATTCTCATTTTTAGGTCATGCTAGTGAACATCCAAGGCAGATCCCATGTTATATAACAAGTACTAACGAAACCACACATGAGATCATTCGTAACAGTTTAGATCGCAGCCCTATGTACACAGGGGTTATTGAAGGTGTCGGACCAAGATACTGCCCTTCCATTGAGGATAAGATCATGCGTTTTGCTGATCGTAATTCCCATCAGATCTATTTGGAACCAGAAGGATTAGATAGTAATGAAATCTATCCAAATGGGATCTCAACAAGTCTACCTTTTGATACCCAGCTTGCATTTGTACGTAGTATGAAAGGGCTTGAAAATGCGAATATTGTAAGGCCGGGTTATGCGATCGAATATGATTATTTTGATCCAAGAGATCTTAAACCAACGTTAGAAAGTAAAGTGATCAAAGGGCTATTTTTAGCCGGTCAAATCAACGGCACAACAGGTTATGAAGAAGCCGCGGCCCAAGGAATGCTAGCTGGGTTAAATGCAGCAAGATTTGTATATGATCAAGATCAATGGTATCCAACACGTGATCAAGCTTATTTGGGCGTTTTGGTTGATGATCTTTGTACATTAGGCACAAACGAACCTTACCGCATGTTTACATCTCGCGCCGAATATCGCTTGATGTTACGTGAAGATAATGCCGATATTCGCTTAACTGAAATCGGACGTAAATTAGGGATGGTTGATGATTACCGTTGGCAAAAATTTAATGAAAAATTTGAAGCAGTGGAACAAGAAAGGGCACGTCTGCGTGATATTTGGGTTCACCCTCACATCGAAACCATTGATGAAGTAAATGCGGTCTTAAGTGCTAATTTAACCAAAGAAGCCAATGGCGAAGAGCTACTAAAACGCCCTGAAATGAATTATCAAACGTTAAAAAAACTATCACTGTTTGCGCCAGGGTTAAGCGATCCGCAAGCGGCTGAACAAGTTGAAATTCAAGTCAAGTATGATGGTTATATCAAACTACAAATTGAAGAAATAGAGCGTCAAAAACGTAATGAACAAACATTGATTCCTGCGCATATTGATTATGCAGAAATATCAGGGTTATCTAATGAAGTGGTGGCTAAATTAAAACAACATAAACCTGTTTCTATTGGGCAAGCTTCACGTATTTCGGGTATTACGCCTGCTGCTATTTCAATGTTATTGGTTTACTTAAAAAAGAAAAATTATGTTAAAAAAGAAACTCACTAATCTAATTGATCAAACCGATCTTTTGATCTCTGATCAGCAAATAGATCTGTTAATTAATTATGTTGAAATGTTACATAAGTGGAATAAAGCTTACAATTTAACTGCCGTGCGAGATCCTAACGAAATGTTAGTTAAGCATATTATGGATAGTCTTGTTGTATCGCCTTATTTAGAAGGTAAAACGTTTATTGATGTTGGAACAGGGCCAGGTTTACCTGGCATTCCATTAGCAATTATCAACCCTGAAAAACAATTTGATCTCGTTGACAGTTTAGGTAAACGAATTCGTTTTTTAAAACAAGTTCAATTTGAATTAAAGTTAACTAATATACATCCAGTACAAAGTCGAATTGAACAATATTGCGATAAAAAGTTTGACGGTGTGATTAGTCGTGCTTTTGCTTCCCTGCAAGATATGCTTAATTGGTGTAAACATTTACCTAATGAACATGGTGCTTTTTATGCGCTTAAAGGCAGTGAGATCGACACCATTCCGGATGGTTTTATGCTTAAACAAAATATTAAATTGACTATTCCTCAATTAGATGCGGAAAGACATTTAGTGATAATTCAATCGTGTTATATTTAATTACTACTACTAGTTTTTACGTCTTTTGACGTAATCTTTAATCCCATCTACGATTGCTTTAGATACTTGATTTTGGAACGAAGCTGTTTTTAATTTTTGTTCTTCTGTAGCATTACTAATAAAAGCAGTTTCGACTAAAACCGAAGGAATATCCGGTGCTTTTAATACAGCAAATCCGGCTTTTTCAAGTGACGGTTTATGTAATTTATTGACACTTTTCATTCGATTTAAAATTGCATTGCCGAGTAATATACCATTGCTCAGTGTGGTTTTTTGTACTAAATCCAAAATGGTATTATCTAAATATTTATCACCACTACGGCTAACGCCACCTATTTGGTCGGCTTCATTTTGTGTTTGTGCTAAATAGCTAGCTGCTGAGCTACTTGCGCCGCGTGTGGATAAGGCAAATACTGACGATCCTTTTACTGATGGGCTGGCAAAGGCATCGGCATGAATAGAAATAAAAATATCAGCGTGTAATGATCGAGCTTTGGCTACTCTTACTTTTAATGGTATAAAGACATCCTCATTACGAGTCATGTAGACTTTTATATTAGGTTCTTTTTTCAAAGAACTGTAAGCTCGACGGGCAATTTGTAATACGACATCTTTTTCACGCGTCTTATTATTACCAATAGCACCAGGATCTTCACCTCCATGTCCAGGATCGAGAACAACAATAATAGGTGCGTTTTTGCTTTTATTGGCTGTTGTTTTGATCTGAGATTGTTTTTTATTAAGATCGCCTTTTTTATACTCTTCTAATAATGCAAGCAAAGGATCATCATCTGTTGCTGATGAAGGTTTAGATGGATAAAGATCGATGACTAAACGATGTTTAAATTCAGCTACAGGCGATAAGCTAAAGGTATTGGGTTGAATACCTTGCTTCAAATTGATCATGATTCGAACTTTTTTTGAATCAAGTTGGGCAACACTTATTGATTTGATATAGGGATCTCGAGGTAATACTTTAGATGAAATCTTTTTTAAAGTAGCATCTAAATTAATATTCTCAATATCAATGGCAAGCCTGTCTGGATTGGTCAATAAAGTGTGTTTGAATTTTAAATTTACATTCGATTCTAATGTTATTCGAGTATAGGTCGATGAAGGCCAAACTCTAACAGCTATGACCTGAGCTAAGTTTGCTGCAAAACCTACTTTTGTGACAGATAATAAACATGTCGCAATAATACCTTTAATGAGTAGGCGTTTTGTTGGACTAAATGTTTTTGACATATCTAAACACATTATTTTCTAAATAAATTGATCGTGAATAATAGCATAAAATATATTGATATTAAAAAGAATGATTCTCATCTTTAATTAGCTTTTTTATGTGATAAGTTATCAATTGATTATGTTATAGCCGCGGCCTTGATATTTTTTATTCAGGTTAGGATTATATTTAACTCAGGTTTAATCAATTTGGTTCTGTTGGTGCTGTCTGTTAAAACTTTTAAATAATGAAATTTATATTTTTGATGAAAATAGGAAGTAATCAAATTGGCGTTATCATGCATTTTTCAGTTTACCTACTTATTTTACACGACTAGAAAAATTAAAAATTACGTTATTAATAAATCAGTTATAGCAAAATTATCTTTACGATAAATTTTGACTAAACGCTAAATAGTAAATTGATTGGTAATGTTTTTAGTTAGCAAAATAGCCTATTTTTTACTGTTAAATTTTTTCTAACATATTGCTATATTCAATAAAAAAATCCAATACGTTACTTTGTTTTGTTATTTTTCATTTTTATTATAGACCCTACTATTACAAAGGATTACAATATGGCACGCTAAAATCGCGGATTTAAACCCGTTTTCATTTTAACAATTAAATATAGCTGAGTTATTGATGAGCAAAAAATTACATATCAAAACTTGGGGCTGCCAAATGAATGAATATGATTCAACTAAAATGGCAGATCTCCTTGAATCCACCCACGGTTTAACTTTAACAGAAAATGCAGAAGAAGCAGATATTTTATTACTCAATACTTGCTCTATTCGTGAAAAAGCCCAAGAAAAAGTATTCCATCAATTAGGTCGTTGGAAAAACTTAAAACAACATAATCCAAATATTATTATTGGGGTAGGTGGTTGTGTTGCTTCACAAGAAGGTGCACATATTCGTAAACGCGCACCATTTGTTGATATTATTTTCGGACCACAAACTTTCCATCGTCTGCCTGAAATGATTGAGCAAGTTCGTAGTGGTAAAGGTAATCATGTTGTTGATGTCAGCTTTCCTGAAATTGAAAAATTTGACCGTTTGCCAGAGCCGCGCAGTGAAGGGCCAACAGCTTTTGTATCGATTATGGAAGGATGTAATAAATATTGTACTTACTGTGTGGTACCTTATACTCGAGGTGAAGAAGTCAGTAGGCCATGTGATGATGTTATTTATGAAATAGCTCAACTTGCTGAACAAGGCGTTCGTGAAGTCAATTTACTCGGTCAAAATGTAAATGCTTACCGCGGTCCAACATTTGATGGTGATATCTGTTCTTTTGCTGAACTACTACGCTTAGTTGCGGCTATTGATGGTATTGATCGTATTCGTTTTACAACCAGTCATCCAATTGAATTTACTGATGATATTATCGATGTTTATCGTGATACGCCAGAATTAGTTAACTTTTTACATTTGCCGGTACAAAGTGGTTCAGACCGAGTGTTAAATTTAATGAAACGCACTCATACAGCAATTGAATATAAATCAATCATTCGCAAATTACGCAAAGTTCGTCCTGACATTCAAATTAGTTCAGACTTTATTGTTGGATTCCCTGGTGAAACCCAAGAAGATTTTGAACAAACCATGAAACTCATTGCTGATGTGAATTTTGATTTAAGTTATAGCTTTGTCTATTCAGCACGACCAGGTACGCCAGCAGCCGAAATGGAAGATAACGTTTCTGAAGACGAGAAAAAACAGCGTTTATATATATTGCAAGAGCGCATTAATCAACAAGCGATGCAATTTAGTCGCCGCATGTTAAATACTGTGCAACGTATTTTGGTTGAAGGACCTTCGAAGAAAAACTTAATGGAATTAACAGGACGTACTGAAAATAATCGTATTGTTAATTTTGAAGGTTTACCAGATATGATTGGAAAATTTGTTGATGTAGAAATAACTGATATTTATCCTAATTCCTTACGAGGAAGAGTGGTTCGTACTGAAGATGAAATGGATTTACGAGTCAATCAATCGCCAATGTCAGTAATTTCACGAACGCGTAAAGAAAATGATTTAGGGGTGGGTATTTATCATCCATAACTATAAGAAAATATCGTGAAGTGTTATCACTATGCTGTGCACTTTTTAATGCGTTAAAATATTAAATATTATATCAATAACGCATTGGCAGTTAATTTTAATTATTAGAGGACTTATCATTGAATATTTTGACTTGTGAAACTTTACTTGAGCCGGCTGATAATCAGCGGTTAAATAGTCTTTGTGGTCCTTATAATGACAATATAAAACAATTAGAGCGTCGATTGGGTATTGAAATTAACCATCGTGGTAATCTATTTTCAATTACCGGTGATCCTATTTGTGTTACTGCGGCCAACGATATTTTAAAAGTACTTTATAAGCAAACTAAATTAAAAAATAAAATAGTTGATATTGAACCAGAACAGATTCATTTAGCTATCAAAGAATCTGGGGCACTTGAAAAAGCAAGTGAACACTTACCTGCTTATGTTGATTATCAAGCAGGTAAGCTTGTTATGATAAAAACTAAGCGTGGTGTAATCAAACCCAGAACAGCAAATCAAGCGCAATATATTGCGCATGTGTTAGATTATGATATCTCGTTTGGTATTGGTCCGGCAGGAACAGGTAAAACCTATTTAGCGGTAGCCGCAGCGGTTGATGCTTTGGAAAAGCAACAAATTCGTCGAATTGTATTAACTCGCCCTGCGGTTGAAGCCGGTGAAAAACTGGGGTTTTTACCCGGCGATTTAAGTCAAAAAGTGGATCCTTACTTACGTCCTCTTTATGATGCTTTATTTGAAATGTTAGGTTTTGAAAAGGTTGAAAAACTCATTGAAAAAAGTGTTATTGAAGTTGCGCCTCTAGCTTATATGCGTGGACGTACTCTTAATGACGCATTTATTATTTTGGATGAAAGCCAAAATACGACTATTGAACAAATGAAAATGTTTTTAACCCGTATTGGTTTTAATTCTAAAGCAGTCATTACTGGTGATATCACGCAAATTGATTTACCTCGCCATCAAAAATCTGGATTACGTCATGCAATTGAAGTATTAAGCCAAGTTGACGAAATTAGCTTCAATTTTTTTAATAGTGAAGATGTTGTTCGTCATCCTGTGGTTGCAAGAATCGTCAATGCTTATGAAAATTGGGAAGAACAACATAAGCATCAATCTGGCGAAAGAAGTATTTAGAGGAGTCATATTATCCCTATCTCAAGTAAAAAAAAGAGAAGCAATATTCGAGATCACTCGGCAGAAACAAACCTGTTTTTGCGGCGAGTGTTATTTGCTTTTGTTATTATCTTATTATTAATATCGGTTTTACTCGGTAATTTAGCTGATTTGCAGATTTCTAATTTTAGTTATTACAGTACAAAATCGAATAATAATCGTATCGAAATTATTCCCATTCCACCTAGCCGTGGAATGATTTATGATCGCAATGGCACACCCTTAGCCATTAACAATATAACTTATCAACTCAATATTATTCCTGATAAAATCAAAAATCTTAATGAGCAATTTAATGAATTAAAAAATATTGTTAATTTGACTGACGAAGATATTGAAAATTTTCAAAAAGAACGCCGTAATTATAAAGCTCATCGACCGGTGCCACTTAAGGACAATTTAACTCAAAAGCAAATTGCGCGTTTTGTTGTTGATCAACATCGTTTCCCTTATGTTTCAATTGTGGGTATACAGCATCGCTATTATCCATTTGGCGCATCATTAACGCATATTATTGGTTATATTTCAAAAATTAATACTGCTGATAAACAACGTTTAGATGATGAAAATAAAACCAGTGATTATGTGGCAACCTTTAATATAGGTAAAATGGGTATCGAAAAATACTACGAAGATGTATTACATGGTACGCCAGGATATGAAAAAGTTGAAGTTAATAGCCGAGGGCGCATTGTTCGTCAACTTAATCAGCATCCACCACAAGCTGGTGAAGATATTTACCTGTCTATCAATCTTAAATTACAACTTTATATCGAACAGTTACTTGCTGGCCGAAAAGCAGCAGTGGTTGCTATTGATCCTAATAATGGTGAAATTTTAGCATTGGTTTCAAGTCCGAGTTACGATTCTAATCCGTTTGTTGGTGGAATATCGAATGCTAAATATAGCGAATTACTCAATGATCCTAATAAACCTCTTTATAACCGAGCATTACTTGGCTCTTATCCGCCTGCTTCAACAGTAAAACCCTATATTGCCATTGCCGCTTTAAGTGAAGGTGTTGTCACACCCAAATCGACTATTAATGATCCGGGTTGGTGGCAACTACCTGGTACCGATAGACGATATCGAGACTGGTTAAAATGGGGACATGGGCGCGTTGATGTGTTAAGAGCAATTGAAGAATCAGTTGATACCTATTTTTATCAAGTTGCTTATGATATGGGTATCGATCGTTTACATCAATGGATGACTAAATTCGGTTATGGTGAAAGAACCGGTATTGATATTTCACCAAATGAAGAAAATAAAGCCGTTATGCCTAGTCGTGAATGGAAAATGCAACGTTATAAAAAAGCTTGGTTACAAGGTGACACCATTCCGGTAGGGATTGGCCAAGGTTATTGGACAGCAACACCTATACAGTTAGCTAAAGCACTTACTATTTTGATTAATAATGGTAAAACTTATACGCCACATTTTTTATTATATAAAAAGAGCGATATTTTAAATACCAATTCGAATCCACCTGCAGTTAATCAACAAAATTATATTGAAACTAATAGCTTAGTTGATGTTAATCCCAATTACTGGGCATTAGCTAAAGAAGGCATGCATCGGGTAATGTTTGGTGCACGAGGAACAGCTCGAAAAGTTTATGCTGATGCAAAATACCAAGCAGCTGGTAAATCGGGCACTGCACAAGTTTATGGTTTAAAAGAAGATGAAGTTTATAATGCCCATAAAATTCCTGAACACTTACGTGATCATGCGTTATTTGTTGCTTATGCTCCTTTTGATAAACCAACTATTGCGTTAGCCATTGTGCTTGAAAATGGTGGTGGTGGTAGCTCAAATGGCGGAGCCGTCGCGCGAAAAATATTGGATTACTATCTATTAGGCGATAATTCAACGGAATTAGATGAAACTCCATCACATGCAGGGCATGAAGATTAATTATGAATAATATTAAAAAAACTTTTTGGCAAAAAATCCATATCGATCCACTATTTTTTTTATTTATTACACTATTACTTGGCTATAGCCTTTATATTCTTTGGAGTGCTACTGGTCAAGATTTTGATATGATGCAAAAACGGGTAATTCAAATTTTACTTGGTTATGTTGTCATGATTGCAATTGCGCAATTTTCGCCTAGAACCTTTGAAAAATGGGCGCCATATTTATATTTGTTCTGTATATTGATGTTGTTATTGGTCGATATTTTTGGTTATGTAAGTAAAGGTGCGCAGCGATGGTTGGATTTAGGTATTTTACGCTTTCAACCCTCTGAAATTGCTAAGATAGCTGTCCCATTAATGGTCGCTAAATTTATTCATCGTGATGGTTGTCCACCACCATTAAAAAATACCTTTCAAACTTTAATTATTATTGCTGTTCCTGCTTTACTTGTTGCTATGCAGCCAGATTTAGGTACTGCAATTTTAATTGTTATGTCAGGTATTTTTATCATATTTTTAGCTGGCATCAATTGGCGATTTATTTTTATTGCTATTATTTTAATTGCGATATTTTTACCGATAATGTGGTTTTTTCTTATGCATGATTATCAGCGACTTCGAGTATTAATGTTATTTAATCCTGAACTCGATCCTAGTGGTGCAGGTTATCATATTATTCAATCTAAAACCGCTATCGGCTCTGGCGGGATCTGGGGTAAAGGCTGGCTTGAAGGCACGCAATCTCAGTTAGAATTTTTACCGGAAAGACATACTGACTTTATTTTTTCCGTTATTGCTGAAGAGTTTGGTTTTATCGGCACGATAATACTATTAGTGTTATTTTTATGCTTAATTATCCGTGGATTAGTTATTGCGGCGCAAGCTCAAACCACATTTGGTCGTATACTCTCAGGTGGTTTAATTTTAGTGTTTTTTGTTTATGTCTTTATTAATATTGGTATGGTTAGTGGAATCTTACCGGTAGTTGGTGTACCATTACCGCTAATAAGTTATGGTGGCTCTTCCTTAGTCGTATTAATGGCAAGTTTTGGCATTATGATGTCTATTCACACTCATCGATACATGTTATCTAAAAATATTTAACGGAATTGAATTAAATGAAAAAGAAATTTAAATTATCTTTTGCTTTGTTAGCGCTTGCAATTTGTTCTTCGGCATCAGCTGAAATGGCTTTTCCTATTCCTGCTATTCCTCAATTAGATGCTGAATCTTATATTTTAATTGATGCTAAATCTGGTGAAATTTTAGCGCAATATAATGCTGAACAACAACGCGATCCAGCAAGTTTAACGAAAATGATGACCAGTTATGTAGTTGGCCAAGCATTACAATCAGGGCGTATCAAAAATGATGATATGGTTGTTGTAAGTAAAGATGCTTGGGCAACAGGAAATCCTATTTTAAAAGGCTCATCATTGATGTTTTTAGAAGTGGGTAAAACGGTTTCGGTTTCTGATTTAAATAAAGGAATAATCATCCAATCTGGTAATGATGCCTGTATCGCAATGGCTGAACATATTGCAGGTAGCCAAGGTGCTTTTGTTAATTTAATGAATGAATATGCGAAAAAAATAGGTTTAGAGCATACGCATTTTGAAACTGTACATGGCTTAGATGCACCCGGGCAATATACAACAGCAAAAGATATGGCATTTTTAGGAAAAGCATTAATCCATGATTTACCTTCCGAGTACGCTATTTATAAAGAAAAAGAGTTTACTTACACATTATCTAAACCACAATTAAACCGAAATGGTTTACTTTGGGATACCACTTTAAATGTTGATGGTATTAAAACTGGGCATACCAATGCTGCTGGTTATAATTTAGTTGCCTCAGCTGTTGATGGTAATACGCGTTTAATTTCTGCTGTATTAGGTGGACGCACGTTTAAAGGACGTGAAGAAGAGAGTAAAAAGTTATTAGTTTGGGGATTTCGTTTCTTCGAAACAGCTAATCCAGTCAAAGCAGGTACGCCATTAACAACAGAATCTATTTGGTATGGCGATCAAAATAAAATTCAGTTGGGTGCAATTGAAGGTGCTTATGTTACTGTGCCAAAAGGGCGTTCGGCTGATGTACAAGTACAATATATTATTGATGATTATATTTACGCACCTATTACTAAAGGGACCAGTGTAGGTAAAATGCAGTTTTTATTAGATGGCAAAATTATTAATGAACAACCATTAGTTGCATTACAAGATGTTGAAGAAACAGGATTCTTTGGATCGGTATGGGATTGGATTTGTTTAAAATTCAATCAAATATTTAACTAAGTATTTAACTAAATTTTATTAAACCATTTAATAAGTCAAAACTTATTGAATGGTTTTTTATAACATAAAACAATTTGTCAACTTATTCACAGCACAAAGGTAACGTTCTTACAGCGCTTATTACTTTGTTAGTCACGCGACAATATTTATTCTATCTTGCTTGATTTACGAGCATTGCCTGTTTATTACTCATCGCTTTTAAAAAGATAACTGTTTGGTCTTATAAAATTATCTTTCCAACAACGTTTTGAAAAGAAGAGCGTTACGATGTCAAACGGTATAAAAATCTACCAGATGTAACGCATTAAAACTTTTAAGATCAGCAACTATTGATGTTACATCTAGCTCATCTACTATAAGCTCTCGTTTTTCTAAAGTAATTTTGGCCGGTTTAGCCTAAATATTAACTATTTTATGCGTGGCTAAAGTCGGGATAAAAGTCATTTGTTACACGTAATTTTTAATCACTACAATCGGCAAATAACGGTAATTTATCTTTAACGCATGAGGATACAAAAGCTTTTTAATATAACTTACTCTTAGTAATATCTCTTTTAACTCGTTATAACATCTTTTTATCGGTTGATATTGTATATTCTTAATACGATTAGAATAGAAGCATAATTAAAAAGTGAATGAAGACTAACGACATAAGCTAACAAGATGACAGTAAAGCTAATTTTTAACGTGTAAACACACAGTATTAATAAAGCTAGCGTTTATATTTGTGGATTAAAAAAATACTTAGTAAGTTCACGAAATTTATTCAAATTTTTATTTTTTGAGGTTACTTTCTTTTTAATGCATAACACTATTGTTGCTATTTTTATAGAAATAACGCTAGCAAACCTTATCTAAATATGGTATAAAACGCGCGCAACTCTTCACATTCATTTTTCAAAAAATCCTTGTGAGGTAAAGCAAAAATTTTAAAATTTAATTAACGTTATAACACACACATATCATTACTCTTTGCCGGGGTGCCTTTTACTTTAAGTCATAAGGTCGGATAAAGCGGATATGTGGAGGCATAACCCCAACGTCAAAATGAGGAAATCATGACTACAGTATCAATGCGCGATATGTTACAAGCAGGTGTACACTTTGGACACCAAACTCGTTATTGGAACCCAAAAATGAAACCATTTATTTTTGGTGCTCGTAATAAAGTTCACATCATCAATCTTGAAAAAACAGTTCCTTTATTCAACGAAGCGTTAGCTGAATTAAACAAGATTGCCGCTCGTAAAGGTAAAATTTTATTTGTTGGTACAAAGCGTGCAGCTAGCGAAGCGATTAAACAAGCAGCAGAAAGCTGTGGACAATACTACGTAAATCACCGTTGGTTAGGTGGTATGTTGACTAACTGGAAAACAGTACGTCAATCAATCAAACGTTTAAAAGATTTAGAAACACAAGCTAGTGATGGTACATTTGACAAATTAACCAAAAAAGAAGCACTAATGCGTGCTCGTGAAATGGCTAAATTAGAAAATAGCTTGGGTGGAATTAAAAATATGGGTGGCTTACCCGATGTGATTTTTGTTATTGGTGCAGACCATGAACATATCGCAATCAAAGAAGCTAACAATTTAGGTATTCCAGTCATTGCTGTTGTTGATACTAACTCAGATCCAGATGGTATTGATTATATCGTTCCTGGTAATGATGATGCTATTCGTGCAATTCAATTATATGCAAATGCAGTTGCTGAAGCTGTTCGTTCTGGTCGTGAGCAAAACCAATCTCCAGTATCAGAAGAAAGCTTCGTTGAAGAAGCACCAGCAGCTGAGTAATAAACTCAAATATTTTCAGGGTCGATAATAAAATTAATCGACCCATTCTAATGAAAATCATCATAATGGTTAAATAGAGGATTAAAAAATGGCTGAAGTTACCGCTTCTATGGTAAAAGAACTGCGTGAAAGAACAGGCGCAGGCATGATGGAATGTAAAAAAGCATTAGTTGAAGCTAATGGCGATATCGATCTTGCTATCGATAATATGCGTAAATCAGGTCAAGCAAAAGCAGCTAAAAAAGCTGGTCGTGTTGCTGCTGAAGGTGTGATTATTTCTAAAATTTCTGCTGATAAAAAATCAGGTATTATTTTAGAAATCAACTGTGAAACAGACTTTGTTGCAAAAGATGCTGGTTTTATCGCATTCAGCGAAAAAGTAGCAACAGCTGCATTAAATGATCACATTACTGATCTTGCTGCTTTACAAGCTAAATTTGAAGAAGAGCGAACAGCGTTAGTTGCTAAAATCGGTGAAAACATTGGTATTCGTCGTGTTCAAGCAATCGCTGGTGATGTGGTTGGTAGTTACCAACATGGTGCTCGTATCGGTGTTTTAGTTGCAGCTAACAGTGGCTGTGATGAAGAATTAGTTAAACATATCGCTATGCACATTGCTGCAAGTAAACCTGAATATGTTAATCCAAGTGATGTTCCGGCTGATGTGGTTGAACATGAACGCAATATTCAAATCGATATTGCAATGCAATCAGGTAAACCACGTGAAATCGCTGAAAAAATGGTTGAAGGCCGTATGCGTAAATTTACTGGTGAAGTTTCACTTACTGGTCAACCATTTGTTATGGATCCAAGTAAGACTGTTGGTGATTTACTGGCTGAGAAAAAAGCGACTGTTGCTTCTTTCATCCGTTTTGAAGTGGGTGAAGGCATTGAAAAAGTGGAAGTTGATTTTGCAGCCGAAGTTGCTGCGATGTCGAAACAATCTTAATTGTTTCGTAAAAAACCGCCGTCAAGGCGGTTTTGTTTATCTACAAATTTTTTTAAATTATTGCTAGCTAGCCATTTTTAGCTTGTCAGGTAATTAAATAACGAAATAGTGAGACTTCATATGGTAACCCCTTTCTATAAACGTATTCTTCTTAAACTCAGTGGTGAAGCACTACAAGGCGATGAAGGTTTTGGTATTGATCCCACCGTTCTTGACCGTATGGCACAAGAAATAAAAGAACTAATCGAAATGAATGTTCAAGTGGCTGTTGTTATTGGGGGCGGTAACCTATTTCGTGGTGCAGGTCTTGCTAAAGCAGGTATGAATCGAGTAGTTGGCGATCACATGGGGATGCTAGCAACGGTAATGAATGGTCTTGCAATGCGTGATGCTCTGCATCGAATAGAAGTTAATGCGCGTTTAATGTCTGCTATACCTTTAAATGGTGTGTGTGATGATTATCGTTGGACTGAAGCAATTAGCTTACTTCGTCATGGTAAGGTGGTTATCCTTTCAGCAGGTACAGGTAATCCGTTTTTTACAACCGATTCTGCTGCTTGTTTACGTGGTATCGAAATTGAAGCAGATGTGGTTCTAAAAGCGACTAAAGTTGATGGTGTATATTCTGCTGATCCTGTTAAAGATCCAAATGCAACGCTTTATAAAACATTAAATTATGAAAAAGTGTTAGATGATGAACTAAAAGTTATGGATCTTGCCGCATTTACATTAGCGCGTGATCACAATTTACCTATTTGTGTGTTTAATATGAATAAACCTGGTGCATTACGCCGTGTCATTTTAGGTGAACCAGAAGGAACATTAATTAATAATCAGGCAACAGTTAGCTGTTAGTCTTTGTTATTTTAAATAAGGTTTTTATTATGCTAAATGAGATTCAAAAAGAAGCGCAATCGCGCATGGAAAAAAGTATTGATGCGTTTCAAACTCATATTTCTAAAGTGAGAACAGGCCGTGCATCACCAAGCTTATTAGATGGTATTATGGTTGAATATTACGGCAGTCCAACACCACTACGTCAATTAGCGAACGTGGTTGCAGAAGATGCAAGAACCCTTGCTATTACAGTATTTGATAAATCATTAACACCAATGATTGAAAAAGCAATTTTAACTTCAGACTTAGGACTTAATCCCGCATCAGCAGGTACAGTAATTCGAGTGCCTCTGCCACCATTAACTGAAGAACGCCGTCGTGATTTAACAAAAATCGTGCGTAATGAAGCTGAACAAGGTCGCGTGTCTATTCGTAATATTCGTCGTGATGCCAATGATCAGATTAAAGCACTGTTAAAAGATAAAGAAATTTCAGAAGATGATGAACGTAAATCACAAGATTTGATTCAAAAAGCTACCGATGCGGCGATTAAAAAGTTAGATTCGGTACTCGCCGATAAAGAAAAAGAGTTAATGGAATTTTAATTTGTGAGTTTATAAGCCTAGTTATAACAACTAGGCTTTTTTTTATGTAAATAATTTGCTTCTTAAGATCGGTTTTTTCAATTAATGTTTCATAAAAATGGATAGTTACTGTTTTATTATTTTATTTGTTGGATGCAGTGATAATTCCTATTCACCGTCAGCATCGCAAAAGCAGGTTAATGATTCCAATCCATTATAGGTAGTTCAGCATTATGCCTAATTAACCGTAAATTCGGAAAAAAGTTAATTTGAGTGCTAATCATGGTAAAAGTACTAATCCTAAATAGAAAAGAGTTTTAGGCATGATTTATCATTGATCTTCGATCAAATGGATGAGCGACTGTAAACACGACTGGTTGATATTGATGTTACCAAACTTAAAAACGGTTAATTATAACTGAGGTTTTATTTAGTAATTATTGGCTTAAATTGTCTATATTGTGTGATTAGTTTTGTTTCTAATTGTCATAATTTAAGTATATAATGTGATGAAAATAACATTATAGGGCTATATTTGTTATTTTTATAACATTTACTAACATTTATAAATGACTAACAATATTTACTAGACATCATTAACAATAATTAAAGGAAAGCTTATGGATTATGCAAAGTATATTGATCATACTCTACTTGCAATGAATGCCACAGAAGATCAAATACGTAAACTCTGTGATGAAGCAAAGCAGTACCATTTTTATTCCGTGTGTGTGAATTCTGGTTATGTACCTTTAGCCGCTAGCTTATTAAAAGGTAGCGACGTCAAAGTTTGCTCGGTTGTTGGTTTTCCTCTTGGTGCGATGTTAACTTCTGCAAAAGCATTTGAAACTGAAATGGCGGTTAAAGCGGGTGCGCAAGAAATCGATATGGTTATCAATGTTGGTTGGCTAAAAAGCAATGATTGGGATGCCGTTAAAAAAGATATCGATGCGGTCTTTAAAGCATGTAATTCAGTGCCATTGAAAGTAATTTTAGAAACTTGTTTATTAACTAAAGATGAAATCGTAAAAGTTTGTACAATTTGCAAGGAAATTGGCGTTGCTTTTGTTAAAACTTCTACAGGATTTAGTACATCAGGCGCAACGGCTGAAGATGTCAAATTGATGCGAGACACCGTTGGTGATAAAATGGGTGTTAAAGCATCAGGTGGTATTCGCGATCGGCAAACTGCTGAGAAAATGGTTCAAGCTGGTGCTACACGGTTAGGCGCTAGTGCAGGCATTGCAATTGTTTCAGGCAATTCTACCTCATCAAGCAACTATTAATTGATCCTTTCATAAGCTACTGCAAAGTAGCTTATTGCTATTTAATGGAATGGCAATGGAAACACAACCTCAAAAAAGAGTTAACGCACTTATTGAGTACCTAAAATCGACCGATAAAATTCATTTAAAAGAAGCGGCTCAAATGTTAGCTGTATCTGAAATGACGATTCGGCGTGATATTAACAATCAACCTTCACCTTTAACGGTATTAGGCGGTTATATTGTTAATCAGTCCCAAAATCAAATTACCCAATACTTTGTTAGCGATCAGCAAGATAAACAGGTAGAAGAAAAACGTTACATAGGTAAGCTTGTTAGTCAACTAGTTAACGAAAACGATACTCTTTTTTTTGATTGTGGTACTACCATCCCCTTTATTATCGATGCAATTCATGAGGATATATCCTTCACTGCAATTTGTTATTCGCTTAATGCCTTTTTAGCGTTACAACATAAACCGAAATGCAAAATTATTTTATGCGGTGGGCATTATCAGCTTAACAATGCCATCTTTACCAGTATTAGTCCACATAATCAATTAGATTTTATATGCCCTAATAAAGCTTTTATTTCGGCTGCAGGTATAGATCTTATACAAGGTGTTACTTGTTATGATTTTGATGAACTGAGTATGAAGCATCAAGCCTTAAATAAGTCTTGTCAGAATATTTTAATTGCTGATCATACCAAGTTTAATCAGGTTAAGCCGGCTTTTATTGCTGAACTTAATCAGTTCTATCAAGTGATTACGGATAAAGCGCCAAGCGCTCAGTACCTTACTTTTTTTAACGATAATAATATCGGTTTAATTTATTGATGATGAAAAATATTACAATTTTAGGTTCAACAGGGTCAATTGGCTGTAGTACGTTGGCCGTTATTCGGCAAAATTGGTCACAATTTAAAGCTTATGCCTTAGTCGGCGGTAAAAATGTCAGCAAAATGACCGAACAGTGCCAAGAATTTAAACCTAAATACGTGGCTATGGCTGATGAGCAAGCTGCCATAGCGCTTAAGGCTAATTTGCTAAATCTGAATTTAGATATTGAGGTATCGAGTGGTGAACAAGCTATCTGTGACTTAGCTCAATTACCGGAAGTCGATTACGTTATGGCGGCTATTGTCGGCGCGGCTGGATTAAAACCGACCCTTGCTGCTATTAAAAAAGGTAAGCGTATATTACTGGCAAATAAAGAGTCATTAGTGACTTGTGGTCATTTATTTATGCAAGCGGTGAAGCAATATGGCGCACAGTTACTACCGGTCGATAGTGAGCATAATGCTATTTTTCAAAGTTTACCCTGTGCCGTTCAAGAACAATTAGGCTTTGCTCATTTAGCCGATTATGGCATAACTAAAATAGTACTAACCGGCTCGGGTGGTCCATTTCGAGATTTACCTTTAAACTCGCTCATTTCAGTTACACCCGAGCAGGCGGTTGCGCATCCTAATTGGTCAATGGGAAAAAAGATTTCAGTTGATTCAGCAACGATGATGAATAAAGGCTTAGAGTATATTGAAGCCAGATGGCTATTTAATGCCAGTTTCGATGAAATGGAAATTATTATTCATCCTCAATCGATTATTCACTCTATGGTACGTTACCAAGATGGTAGTGTCATCGCTGAACTAGGTGTACCGGATATGTGTACACCTATTGCCTATGCTATGTCATATCCACAGCGTATTTTGTCAACTGTACCACCCTTAGATTTTACAAAAGTTTCGGCATTGACGTTTACTGCCCCCGATTTTAATCGCTATCCTTGCTTAAAATTAGCGATAGATGCTTTTAATCAAGGGCAAGCGGCAACGACGGCTTTAAATGCCGCCAATGAAATCGCTGTCGAGGCTTTTTTACAACGCAAAATCGGTTTTATGGATATTGCAAATCAAGTTGCGGCAACCTTAGATAAACTCAATTTACCCGAACCCAAGACTATCGAGGATGTGTTAGTAATTGATAAGTGGGCTCGACAACAGTGTAGTAAGCTATAACTTAAGTGTTATAGCTGTGTTTTATAGACGCGGCAAGGTGTGCCCATCGCAATGACATTGCTTGGTATATCACGATCAACTATGCTACCAGCTGCAATAACGGTGTTATCGCCAATGGTCACATTAGGTAATACAATCACATTGCCGCCGATCCAAACGTTATTGCCGATTGTAATTGGTTTTGCAAATTCAAGTCCGCTATTGCGAATTTGACTATCTAATGGGTGTCCTGAGGTATAAAATCCACAATTGGGTGCAACTAATACATTATCGCCAAAAGTAATTTTAGCCGCATCTAACATAATGCAATTGAAATTAGCAAAAAAATTTTCGCCAATTTCAATATTGTAGCCATAATCACATTGAAAACCAGGCATGATAGTAAACTGTTGCCCAGTTTTGCCTAATAGGATTTGGAATAACTGTTGTCGTTGCTGTTTGGCTAGTGGCGATAATTGGTTTATTTGAAAACAAAGATCTTGTGCATAAAGCCTTTCGTTAGCCAGTAAATCGATCTCTGGGTTATAGAGCATACCTGCTAGCATTTTCTCTTTTTCGCTCATGTTGCTACGCCATTTGTTTTGCTGTTAATGCAGGGTTATCACTAATAAATGATTGTAAAAAAGCGCTATCAGGAAGTGCAGTTAACGCCCCTTTTTGAGTTGTCGCTAACGCGCCGCAAGCACTGGCAATAGTCATCATGCTTTCTAACATAAGTTTATCGTCTGGCATTCCGGACGTTGCAATACTACTGAGTAATCCTGCAACAAAAGCATCGCCTGCACCGGTTGTATCAATACTGTTAACATGATAGGAATCGAACGAAAATGTTTTACCATGCCATAAAACTACACTGCCATCTTTACCTTTTGTAACTAATTTGAGTGTTGCATCATAATGTTGTTGTAACTTATTTAAAGCGGCACTCCAATCGTTAGATTCGGTTAACCAAAATAGCTCTTCATCGGAAAGTTTTAGTATGTCGGCATCATGACAAAATTGCGTAATAATTGTGCGCATTTCATTTTTATCATGCCACATTTGTTCGCGTAAATTGACATCAAAGCTGATTAAACCCTTTTTACCATTCAACCTTTCAATCGCTGTTTTTAATGTTTGACGGCAAGTCTGCCCAACTAAAGCTAGCGAGCAAAAATGCAAAATATCTTGGTTAAAATCAGGAATCGCCTGCTGAGATAAAAACTGATCGGCAGACGGCGACACTAAAAAAGTAAAACTCCTTTCGCCATTATTACCCAGATCAACTACCACCGTACTAGTTCTATGGTTATCATCTTTTTCTAAACTTTGGCAATCAACGTGGTATTGATTAAATGTTTTTTCCATAAAGTGACCAAAAGGATCATTACCAACACGACCTATAAATGCGGAAGGAAGTCCCAATTTTGCTACACCAATAGCGACATTTGCAGGTGCTCCTCCTGCACAGGCTTTGTAATTCATATCACCAAATGGTAAAAGATCGATAACAGCATCGCCAAGCGACCAGACTTTAGTTTTATTCATTTTGTTACTCAATTTAAAGTTAATAGGTTTAAGTGTTGTGACTTTATGGCTGGTTTATTTAAACAGTTAAGTCAGCTTAAACGAAGTTTTATAATTAGTCATTAACAATAGACTAAAGCATTTACAAAAAAATTCATTGTTAACGTTAAAAATGTGTGATTATTATCACATATTTTGCCTGTTAATTGATCAAAAGTTAACGTTAACAATTAAGTTAGGGTAATATAGCTTGATAAGAAAGGTGGCTATATTAAAGTCATCATATTGATGAAAATTATATTTAATGCGGAATGTATAAAGGGGAGTTTATGTCTACTGCAATCGATCAAGCAAATCAAGCTGTTAAACAGTTAGAAAAGGTAATGAATAAACAGTACTATCCACGTTTTCATCTGGCACCACAGTCTGGATGGATGAACGATCCTAATGGTCTTATCTATTTTAAAGGTCAGTACCATGCTTTTTATCAGCATCATCCTTTTGATGAAAACTGGGGACCGATGCATTGGGGGCATGTGGTGAGTGATGATTTAGTCACATGGAAAAGATTACCTATTGCGCTAGCACCGGGTGATGCGTTTGACAAAAGCGGTTGTTTTTCTGGATCGGCAATAGATAAAAATGGTGAGCTTTGTTTAGTTTATACCGGTCATATTTGGTTACAAGGTCAAGGGAATGATGAACACATTTGTCAAACTCAATGCCTTGCTACAAGTAAAGATGGTATTCATTTTGAAAAACATGGCACTATTTTAACCCCAGAAGATGGCATTATGCATTTTCGTGATCCCAAAGTTTGGCAACAAGCAGGTCAATGGTGGATGGTGGTAGGGCAAAGGGATAACAATGATGTTGGACAAATATTATTGTATCGCTCTCACGATTTTAAAAAGTGGCAATTTGATCACGTGGTGGTTAGTCATATCGATCCTAATGTCTATATGCTTGAATGCCCTGATTTTTTCCCGCTTGGTGATAAATGGATCTTGATGTTTTCACCGCAAGGTATGAAAGCAAAAGGTTATCAATACCGTAACCGATTCCAATCAGGCTATATTGTCGGTGATTGGCAACCTGGGAAAACGTTTTCGATAGTTAAACCATTTCAAGAAATGGATTTTGGTCATGATTTTTATGCACCACAATCGTTTGTTGCAAAAGATGGTCGGCGCATTATTTTTGCTTGGATGGATATGTGGGAATCAATGATGCCAAGTAAACAAGATAAATGGATGGGCGCCTTTACGCTTCCGCGCGAATTAGTTTTAGATCGCAATAATAATGTCCGTAACCGTCCAATTAAAGAGCTTGAAGCATTACGAGAAAAGCCTAAAAACCTGAGTGAAATAACACTCAATAATGAATTGAAAAATACCGATATTGAATCAATTAGTTGCGAGATTAATGTCGATATTGATTTAACCCAAAGTAATGCTGAACGTTTCGGTTTACAGCTAGCGGCAACGCCAGATGGTAAGCAAGCCACACTATTGTATGTGGATCTGCAATCGAATCGTATTGTACTTGATCGTAGTCTTTCAGGATTAGCATTAAAGGGATATCGCAGTGTTCGGTTACCTAAAACTAAAAAGTTAAATTTGCATATTTATGTTGATGCTTCATCTGTTGAGGTTTTTGTTAATGGTGATTTATATAGTCTATCGAGTCGTATTTATCCAAAATTACCGGCTAAACGAATCGTTAACTTATTTGCTGAAAATGGCCAAGCAAAAATTATAAGATTAGATAGTTGGCAGTTAAAATCAATTTATGAATAATTGCTAATCATCCCACTACTTTAGTGTAGTGGGATAACAGTTTTTGTTTATAATGAATCTCGTTGCAAAAATGGCGCAGGTACATAGGTTACGTTTTTGTTAGTTTGGTTGTTTATGATGTGTAATGCGGCTTGTTCGCCTATCTGATAATGAGGTAATTGTACGGTGGTTAGCGGTGGATAAAAAAGTTCCCCTGTGCCGACCATATTATCATAACCTACAACTGCGATATCTGTTGGAATATGAAAACCTTGACTTAACAAAAATTGATAAGCAACAAATGCAATACGGTCATTGCCACAAATTAACACATCAAAGTCTGGTTTTTTGTTACAGTGCTGTTTTAATATATCAACTGTCATCATATATTCTTGGGTAAGGTTATTTTCTACCGTTGTGGTGTGGTAACTGATAATGTCATTTAAATTACGACCTGCGTCTAACCATGCTTGCTCGGCACCTTTACGGCGAGTTTTACCAGCTAAGCTGGTATTTGACAAATAAATACATAATGGTTTTTTATAGCCTTTTTTAATCACTTGTTGCATGGCGTAGTATTGACCTGTGTAATCATCCGGAATATAACACGCTAGATCTTCACTATCACAGATGCAATTGGCTAATACCACGTTTTTCCCGAGTAACTTTGTCGGAAGTTCAATTTTTCTTAGTCCCATAGTGGTATAAATAATGCCATTAGGTCGATAAGATAGCAGAGTATTAATGGCATGATTAGCTTGTTTATCATCAAATAGATTAACAATAAAAGTATTCCAACCGTGTTGTTGTGCTGTTTTTTCGATCGCTTGTAATAATTCTACAGAAAAAGGGGTCATTGCTGTTTCTAATGCTAAAACACCTATTGCACGAGGGCCAGAGTTATCGCCACGAATTTTACGTGCTGACAAGTCCGGCACATAGTCAAGTTGCTCAATTGCTTTTTGAACCCGATTATAAGTCTGTTTATTTAATTTTTCAGGATTATTAATTGCGCGTGATACCGTCATCAACGAAACCGACGCCAACTTTGCAACATCCTTAAGTGAAGCCATAATTAAATCCTTTTGTTTAGCATTAAAAAAATCTTTTTCTAATAATTATTTCAAATGATGATACCACAAATAAAAATGATAAAAAGTGTGAGGGAGTTATCATTTATGATAACCGGTTGTATCTATTTTCTGTCAATTGTGACAATAATGTTAACATTAACATGTTAACGTTAAACTTCACAATATAAGAGTAATAAATATGAATATAATAGCAAATAGAAATTATTGGTTTTCATCTGGTTATCTTATTACCTTTTATGCAGCTTGGTCTCTTTGGTGGTCTTTTTATGCAATATGGTTAAAAAGTAAAATTGGCTTATCGGGTGAGCAACTTGGAACGGTTTATGCGGCAAACTCGGCTGCTGCCATGTTTTTTATGATATTTTACGGCATCATTCAAGATAAATTACAAATCGGCAAAGCTGTTATTACCTTTCAAAGTATCGTGATGATATTAATTGGTCCGTTTTTAATTTATGTTTATGAGCCGTTATTAAAAAGTGATTTTATTATCGGTGTCTGTATTGGTGCACCAGTGTTGAGTGCCGGATTTATTTCTGGATGTGCTTTAATTGATTCGTTTATTGAGCGCATTAGCCGCTTATTTGGTTTTGAGTTTGGTCCAGCTCGCTTTTGGGGATCGTTTGGTTATGCTGCCGCGACGTTTGTTGCTGGTATTTTATTTGGTATCGATCCTCATATTAATTTTTGGATGGCATCTGCTGTTGCTGTTATCTTTTTTATTATTAATTTGACCTTTACGCCAAAACGTTATCCAGTGGATGCAAACAAGGATAGGGTTATTGAAAAAACCTCAACCATTCCAACATTAAGTGAAATTTTCTCATTATTTGGTATGAAAAAATTTTGGCTATTTGTATTTTTTATTATTGGGACAAATAGTTTTTATACCATTTATGATCAACAACTGTTTCCAAATTTTTACACAAGTTTTTTTGAAAAAAATGAAGATGGTTACCGCGTTTACGGTTATTTGAACTCTTTTCAAGTTTTTTTAGAGGCGGCCTGTATGATCTTAGCACCCTATTTTATTAATAAAGTGGGTGCTAAAAAGTCACTATTAATTGCTGCACTCGTGATGATTTGCCGAATTGCTTTATCTGCATCACTACATAATGTTTATCTGATTTCATTAATAAAATTATTTCATGCCATTGAAACGCCGCTGTTTATTTTGGCGGTATTTAAATATGTTGTAGCTAATTTTGATGCTAGATTATCATCAACCCTCTATTTAGTTGGCTTTAATATTTCATCTAATATTGGTGTGATTGCACTGTCATGGGTGGTGGGTAAATTATTTGATAATACTGGCTATTCAACAACGTTTTATGTGCTTGCTAGTATTGTGCTATTTATTTTAATTGTTGCTATATTTACCTTAACCAATGATCGAAAAAATAGACTTCAATCACAATAGTTATTGTTATCCACTTTATAAAATGGAAACGGAAGTTTCCATTTTGCTATTTAGTTTATGATCAATAAATACAAAGCTTGCTTCTATGATGAGTTTGCGAAACAATAGATAATCACTATGATTAATGTCTATAGGTTGTTGTTGTGAATATTACCAAAACAGTAGTTACGCCTGATATGCTATGGCAAACAATCAGGCAAGAAGCATCAAAATTAGTAGAAAGTGAACCGATGCTAGCCAGTTATTTCCATGCCACTTTGCTTAATCACGAAAATTTAGGTAATGCATTAAGCTATATTTTAGCCAATAAACTTGCTACCCAAGTCATGCCAGCAATTGAAATTCGTGAAATTGCACGGCAGGCTTATAAGGCTGATCCGCATCTTATTCAATCCGCTATTACTGATATTATTGCGGTTTATGTGCGTGATCCCGCCACTAATTATTATTCAACTCCTTTACTTTATTATAAAGGCTTTTTATCGTTGCAAGCTTATCGTATTGGACATTGGCTTTGGCAACAAAATCGTCAATCACTCGCCACATTTTTACAAAGTCAGATTGCTATTGTGTTTGGCGTTGATATTCATCCTGCTGCAAAAATTGGCTGTGGTGTGATGTTCGATCATGCGACAGGTATTGTCATTGGTGAAACTGTCGTCATAGACAATGATGTATCGATTTTACAATCGGTAACACTGGGTGGTACAGGTAAAGAGAATGGGGATCGTCATCCAAAAATTCGAGAAGGCGTCATGATTGGTGCTCATTCAACGATTTTAGGTAATATCGAAATTGGTAAAGGGGCAAAAATTGGTGCCGGTTCAGTCGTATTAGAGCCAGTGCCAGCCCATACAACTGTTGCTGGAGTACCAGCAAAAGTGGTCGGCTGCCCTGATTGTGATAAACCAGCTTTGAATATGGATCAAGAAATTTGATTGCGTGAAAAGATTTCCGTCGACAATAGTCGACGGTAGGTCAAAACCAAAATTTAGTGGTTAGAATTAACATTCACATCCATAGTTGGATATGGAATATTAATACCATTTTCAGTTAGTAGATTTTTAATATTTTCCAGTAATTCTGCTCTCACTGACGGGTAATTTTCGTTTGATGTCCAAACCAAAACATTAAAGTTCATTGATGATGCATCTAACAGATCTAAACGAATAATTGATTCTTTATTTGTCAAAATATTGTTGGTTTGGTTTACTGCTTGTCTTAGCACTTTGTAAACATTTTGAATATTTGAATCATAACCCACATTAATAACCAAATCTAAACGTCTTTCTGGTAAACGGGTAAAGTTGATTATATTGGCACTAACTACCTGACTATTAGGAATAACAACAAGTTCGTTAGTTGGTGTAACAATCGTTGTTGAAAAAATCTGTATAGAGTCAATGACGCCTCTTTGACTGTTGATAACAACGGTTTCACCCACTTTAAACGGACGAAATATTATTAATATGACGCCTGCGGCAAAGTTAGACAGTGAACCTTGCAGTGCCAAACCAACAGCTAAACCTGCAGCACCAATAACTGCGACAATTGAGGCTGTTTGTACGCCTAACTGTCCTAAAACTGCAACCAGTGTCACGACCATAACGGCATAATAAGATAATGCGCTGACAAATTTCACCACTGTTGGATCAACATGGCGGCTGCTTAAAATGCGTTTTAATTGACGACTGATAAACTTAGAAATTGCTCGACCAATTATAAAAATAATAATGGCAAAACAAAAATGCGCTATATAGCTAAGCACAATGCCATCATATTTATCAATAAATGCGGTAGTTTGAGTTAAAATATTTTCAAAATTCATCACATAATCCTATTTGAGAGCGATAAAAAGTTAGTTTAAAAAGTCATACATACATAGCATTTAAACTAACTGTTTTGCTAGTAACGCCCAACGTGTATCAAAATTGGTGGTAGGAAGATATTTAAAGCCTGAACGAGAATAACGTGACATCATCCCTTCACAAAATGCTAATAATTGACTAGATAAAATACGTTCATCAGTAGTAAATGCAACCCCTTCGCGAATTTTTCGTTCTCGCAAAACTTGTTTTATTTGAGTTTCTATTCGTTCAAATAATTGACTGATTCGCTCTTGTAATTGTTCTTGTTCAAACATTAACGCATGCCCAGTCATAATCCTAGTTAATCCAGGGTTTTTTTCTGAAAAACCTAATATCAGCGCTAAAATAAGCTGTAAGCGGGTGAATGTTTTAGGCTCATCTTGCATAATGGTATTGATGCGTGAAAGTAATATATCTTCAATATAAACAATCAAGCTTTCAAACATTTTGGTTTTGCTTGGAAAATGTCGGTAAAGTGCTGCTTCTGAAACACCGACAGTGGCGGCTAATTTCGCCGTGGTAATGCGTTGCGTCCCTTCATTGGACTCAAGCATAGTTGCCAATGCTTGCAAGATGTCTTCTTTACGATTCTTATTTTTGCTGGTCACAATCATTTTTTACCCGAATGCCCAAATCCACCTTCCCCTCGTGCTGAGAGTGTAAATTCATCAACAATATTAAATTCGGCTTGTACCACAGGTACGATAATCAATTGTGCAATTCGATCACCGGCTTCAATTATAAAAGGGGTTTGGCTGCGGTTCCATACCGGAACAAAAAGCTGTCCTTGATAATCAGAATCAATTAAACCGACTAAATTACCGAGTACAATCCCATTTTTAGATCCTAAACCTGAACGAGGTAAGACCAATGCCGCTAGATTTGGATCGGCAATATGCATGGATAAACCGGTAGGCGTTAAGATGGTTTCACCGGGTTTAATTTCGGTTGTTTTATCAAACATGGCTCGTAAATCAATACCAGCTGATCCTTCAGTTGCATAAGTGGGGAGTGGAAACTCATTACCTAAACGTTTATCTAATATTTTAATATCAATTTTTCTTTTCATTATCACTCGCTTTGTATCGTGTTATCACAGCTTCAAGTAATTGTTTTGCTAATTGTTGTTTACTACTTAATGGTAACCTTTGTTCGCCATTTTGCCAATAAAGGGTTAATGCATTTTGATCGGAATTAAAACCAATTTTTTTATCTGAAACATCATTAGCACAGATTAAATCTAAATTTTTGGTGATTAATTTTTTTAAGGCATATTTTTCAACATTATTGGTTTCTGCGGCAAAACCAACAACAAAAGGCCTTGAATTTTTTAATGCGGCAACACTTGCAACAATGTCTGGATTTTTGGCTAATTTAATCACAAGTTCATTATCGTCCGTTTTTTTTATTTTTTGAGTGGCAATTGTTGCCGCACGGAAATCAGCAACTGCTGCACAAGCAATAAAAATAGACGATTTTTGCGCTGCAGTTAATGCTTGATTATACATTTCATTTGCACTTTTAACATCGATTCGTGTGACATGCTTTGGCGTATCTAAATTAACTGGGCCGCTAATAAGTGTAACATTTGCGCCCATTTCTGCCGCAGCTTTAGCAATAGCAAAGCCCATTTTTCCTGAACTGTAGTTACTGATATAACGGACAGGATCGATTTCTTCAACCGTTGGCCCAGCAGTAATAGTAATTGATATCCCATCTAATAATGATGAGTGGGTAAAATAGCTATTGAGATTTTCGACAATCACGTGTGGTTCAAGCATTCGACCTGGACCGATATCACCACAAGCTTGGAACCCTTCATCAGGACCAAGAATTAAGGTGTTTCTATCATTCAATACCGATAAATTATGCTGTGTGGCTATAGCTTTATACATTTGTTGGTTCATAGCTGGTGCTATAGCAATTTGAGCCGGCGTGGCTAAACACACTGTTGATAATAAATCATCAGCAATGCCATTGGCGATTTTGGCAATAATATTGGCTGTTGCCGGTGCAATTAATACAATATCTGCCCATTTTGCCAGTTCGATATGGCTCATTGAAAGCTCAGCCGACGGGTCAAACAGATCGCTGGAAACAGGATTAGCACTCACAGCTTGTAGTGTCATTGGTGTGACAAAATGACTTGCTGATTCAGTAAGAATGACTCGAACTTCAGCTCCCGCTTTTTTTAAATGGCGAACAAGATCAGGGCATTTATAAGCTGCAATACCGCCTGTAATCCCTAATAAAATATGTTTACCAGATAGATTCATGCTCAAGCTTTCCCCATAATTCAGTCTAAATCGCTATATTACCACAATTCAGTTAGATAATAAGTAACTCTTTCGCATTGGCTAACGTTGCATCAGTGATTTTATCACCGCCTAATAATCGAGCGAGTTCATTTACACGGCCATTATTATCTAATTTTTGCATGTCGGTTGAAGTCTGTTTTCCCTTTGTTTGCTTACTAACAAAATAGTGTTGATTAGCCTGTCCGGCGACTTGTGGTAAATGTGTAACAGTTATCACTTGTGTTGACTCGCCAAGTTGCCTTAATAATTGACCCACTTTAGCCGCAGTCGGTCCACTAATCCCAACGTCAATTTCATCAAATATTAGCGCAGGTGTTTCCATTTTTTGTGCAGTTAAAACCTGAATAGCAAGTGCGATACGTGATAACTCCCCGCCTGATGCTACTTTAGCTAAAGGTTGTGCTTGTTGCCCTGCATTTGTCGTCACTAAAAAAGTGACTAAGTCCGCACCATCTTCAGTTAAACGATTTTCGTCATAAGCAATTTCAATGCTTAATTGTCCATTTGGCATAGATAACTCATGCATCAATGCTGTTACTTTTTTAGCTAGGGTTTTACTTACAGTTAATCGTTTTTGATGTAACTTTTCTGCAAGTTCAATGGCGATTTGATGATACTTTTTAATATCCGCTTTTAGTTGTTCACTTTGTTCATCTTGTTGGTTAATTTGTTTGAATTCGGCCAATAACTGTTGGTGTAATTCTGGTAGTGCTTCAGGCGCTACATGATGTTTGCGAGCCAACGCTATTTGTTTTGATAGGCGTTGTTCGAGTTGCATAACCCGAGCTGGATCAAGATCTAGATTTTCACTGTAATGACGCAGTTCATAGCTTGCTTCTTTAATCTGAATGGAAGCCTCTTCTAACATGGTATAAATATTATTTAGCGTCGGATCGAGTTCAGTTAACTGCTGAACGCTATTTTTGACACTACTGAGCAGATTGCTCACATTGTAATCATCAGCTTCGTCTAATAGCATAACTGATTGTTGACTTAGATTTATCAGTTGCTCGCTATTAGATAATCGTTTGTATTCTTCGTCTATTTGTTGGTATTCACCTTCAATTGGCGAAAACTCATTTAACTCTTTAAGTTGATATTGTAACAGTTGCATATGAGCATCACGTTCTTGCCGTGATGTTTCATATTGTTGATAAGCTTGTCGAGCGACTTTCCATTGTTTGTGAGCTTGTTGCATTTGTGCAAGTAATATTGGCTCGTTCATATAATGATTTAATAGAAGCTGTTGATAGTCACTACGTAGCAAACGTTGATGTTCATGCTGTCCATGAATTTGAATTAACATTTGCCCTAAATCTTTTAATTGTGAAATAGGAACAGTTCGTCCGTTTATAAATGCTTTAGAACGGCCATCTTGGTTAATTACTCTTCGTAATATACATTCATTACCTTCATCAAGTTGATTTTCAGTAAGCCAATTAAAGGCGGCTGGTGTATCATCAAGTACAAAACAAGCTGAAATATCAACACGTTCTGCACCATAGCGAATAGATGAAGCGTCAGAACGATTACCTAAACACAACCCTAAAGCATCAATAGCAATAGATTTACCGGCACCTGTTTCACCCGTTATTGCTGTCATACCTAAGGTAAAGTCGACCAGTAGCTGATCAACAATAGCAAAATTATTAATAGTTAATTGCGTTATCATAATAATGAATACATAAGACTAGTTATAATGTAGGCAGTATAACAGTAAAAACACTGTAAATAAATACAGTTTTTTGGTGAAATAAAGACGTGTAATTAATTAGTTAATCAATAATGTGTGCTAAGCTTTATTTTAATTGCTTTTGGGCTGTTTATGTTATTAATAATGCAATTTGGTAAAAAGTAAATGATTATTAATTAGTGGGATAAAATAGATAAAAAGCCATGAATAGTTGTCTATTTATGGCTTTAAAGTGATCTATTTAAAATAGTGAACTCATAACTTCATAAATTAACTGTAGGTTGAGTAGAACCAGTGCAATAGCCGCTAACCATCCTAATATGATAGTTAATTTGCAATTAACAAATTCGCCCATGATTTTTTTGTTGGAAGTGACTAACAATAAAGGAACCATTGATATCGGTAAGGCGATACTGAGAAATACTTGAGTATAGATTAATAAATTTTCAACAATGCTCTCTTTTTCACCCCATATATAGATGCATAAAATAACAGGGGCGACCGCTAAACCTCGGCTTATCATTCTACGAGCCCAAAGAGGAATAGATAGATTAATAAAACCCTCCATTACTATTTGTCCGGTAAGTGTGCCTGTTATTGTGGCGTTTTGACCTGATGCAAGTAAAGCAACAGCAAATAATGTTGCCATTATTGAACTGGCGACAGGTCCAACCATTTGCGGATTTTTTAAAGCGTCATAAAGCTGAGTAAAGCGACCAAGATTGTCAGGATCATTACCATAAAAAAGCGAAGCGCCAAGAATTAATAACAGACAATTGATAATAAATGAAAAAGATAATTGTATGTTAGAGTCAATAGTTGCATATTTGATAGCATTTTTTAGGCTAGATGTTTTTGTTCTATTATATTTTCGGGTTTGGACAATAGATGAATGTAGATATAAATTATGTGGCATGACCGTTGCGCCAACAATACCTAGTGCAATTACTAATGCTGAGTCATGGCCTTTAATGGATTGAGTAAAAATATCTATTTTAGGAATAAACCCATTAATTATGTCACTAAATTGAGGCGAGGCCCGTAAAACTTCGTAAGAAAAAATAATAAATATAGTGGCAATTAAGCAAAATACGATAGCTTCTATTTTTCTAAATCCAAACCGTATTAATATTAATAAAATGACAACATCGAAGACTGTTAATAACACACCGATCAATAGCGGGATATCAAATAAAAGGTTTAATGCGACAGCGCTACCAATCACTTCTGCTATTTCTGTAGCGATAATCGCCAATTCAGTTGATATCCATAAACAAAAAGAAAATTTTTTGCCTACCATCGATTTTGTTGCTTGAGCAAGATCCATACCAGTGACTATGCCTATTTTGACGCACATCGCTTGCAAAAGCATAGCAATTAAACTCGATATTAATATAACTGACAGTAACAGATAACTATAAAGGGCGCCTCCTTGTATAGAGGTGATCCAGTTACCCGGATCCATATAACCGACAGCAACTAATGCGCCGGGTCCTGAAAAAGCCCAGAGTTTTCGAAAAAAACCAGACTGAGGATCCGGAATTTGGACTGTATTATTGATTTCTTCAAGGCTTATTGTCGACGTTTTTAACATAACTAAGATCTCTACAGTAAAGTGTATGTTTTTATTATATTGATAATGAGAATCATTATCAAATAAAAATAACCTTTCATTCCATTAAGCCAGTTACCTATAGTATATAAATACTCGATTTAGCTCACAATGCATATTTTTATATTCGAATAATTTTTATTAATAACTAATATAATCCCTTTAATATATTTTTTAAATGCTTATCACTCTTATTGTAAGATTGATTTATATTTTATTAATTATCAAATAGTTGCATTAAATTTTAGTGGGTTAATTTTATGCAGATTTATAAGATTTCTCTCTTTTGTTGAAGAATGTTTGCCAACTAACTAAATTTTATTTTTTCGTGGATTAATGTGTAATATAATTTAAAAACATATTAACAATAATATTAGGAATTAATCTAAATGTTTGGAAATAAAACAAATCGGCAAATTATTATTTGGACCACACTTATTGGTGGGTTTATTAGTGCATTAGTAAAATGGGGCTCTGAAGTCAATATGCCGCCTCGCGTTCCTGGCGAAATTTCACCACCAGCAGCACATATTGATGCATGGCTTGGCTGGCTAGGTATTAACTCTCACTCTCTCGATTATGTCTATCAAACTGCAATAGTATCTGGAGCGGTGACACTTTACCATTGGTTATTTAGTTTTGCGTTTGCCTTTGTGTATGTTTTTATCGCTTATTTTTGGAATAATATTCGTTTATGGTATGGTGCGTTTTACGGCATTATTATTACCGTTGCCATGCATGGATTTTTAATTCCATTACTCGGTTTTCGTCATCCTGCTTATGATCCAGAAGGAACGGTGGGTTGGTTATGGAATTTAAATGGTTATGAACTTTGGAGTGAAATTTTAGGTCACATCTATTGGGGCGTATCAATTGAAATTTGTATGATTGCCGTACTTGCTCATTTTTCAAGACCAATTCGTGGTGAATGGCGTAAGTAATTAGATAAAATAATAAAAAACCAATCCCGCTATTGTGCTAAATAGCGGGATTTTTTTTGCTAAAATTAAATTTGTTATAGTTAAAAACTATATTAACCAATAAAAAAGTAGAATTATTCAATAACATTTTTTTTTGTTATCTTTTTAACCACTAAAGAAATGTGATTAAGATGAAAAGGAAACAAAAAATGAATACTGCTGTTATTGGTTATCCTCGTGTTGGTAAACTTCGTGAACTTAAGTTTGCAACTGAAGCTTATTTTAAAGGTAATAAAACCCAAGCTGAATTATTAAACGAAGCAAAAGCGCTTCGTGCAGAGCACTTAAAACAACAACGTGCACAAAACATTGCTTATATCTCATCTAATGACTTTTCATTTTATGATGCGGTTTTAGATACCGCTTGTTTACTTAATGTGATTCCAAAACGTTATCAAGATTTAGGTTTGCCTGAGCTTGATCGCTATTTTGCGATGGCGCGTGGCTATCAAGGTGACAAAGGCGATGTGCGAGCTTTAGCAATGAAAAAATGGTTCAATACCAATTATCATTATTTAGTGCCTGAAATTGAAGATTCAGTGCAAATTAAATTAGCTGGCAACAAACCATTTGATGAGTATCAAGAAGCAAAAGCGCTCGGTATTCAAACTAAACCCGTTGTAGTTGGTCCATTAACCTTTTTTAAATTGGCCCAATATTTAGGTAATAAAAAAATCACTGACTTTAAAGCTGATATTATTAAAGCTTATCAAGATATTATTCAAAAATTTACGGCATTAGGTGCAGAGTGGATTCAAATTGATGAGCCAATTTTAGTCACTGATCTTAATCACGATGATATCGCTTTATTTACCGAGCTTTATCAAGCAATCTTATCTGTCAAAGGTGCGACTAAAGTGGTTCTACAAACCTATTTTGGTGATGTACGTGATTGTTATAAAGAGTTAGTTGCTCTGCCATTCGATGGTATTGGTCTTGATTTTGTTGAAGGAAAACAATCACTAGCATTACTTGAAGCTAATGGTTTTCCAGCGAATAAAGTGTTATTTGCAGGTGTTGTTAATGGTAAAAACATCTGGAAAAATAATTATCAAAAAACGTTAGCTTTACTTGGTAAGATTAAACAAAAAGCGGCTAACATCGTTATTAATACTTCATGCTCATTATTACATGTACCTTATACGTTGCAGAATGAAACCAAACTAACCATTCAACAACGTGCTTACTTTGCTTTTGCTCAAGAAAAACTGCAAGAACTTGCAGAGTTAGGTCAATTATTTAAAGAAGCTAATCCTGAAAATAGTGCAGCTTATAAAGCAAATCAAACATTATTTACCCGTGAACGTGAAGGGGCAAATCATTCTGTACGTGAAAAAGTGGCTGCGTTAAAAGCGTCTGATTTTACCCGTTTACCGGAATTTTCAGTACGTGAGGCAGCACAAAAGAAAGCCTTTAATTTACCACTATTGCCAACTACGACTATTGGTTCTTTCCCACAAACACCCGATGTGCGCGTAAATCGTGCAAAATTCAAAAAAGGTGAAATTTGTTTGAATGAATATACTGAGTTTAATAAGCAAAAAATTGCAGAATGTATCAAGCTTCAAGAAAAAATTGGTATTGATGTATTAGTTCACGGTGAATTTGAACGTAATGATATGGTGGAGTATTTTGGTGAAAGCTTAAATGGCTTTGTCTTTACCGAAAAAGCATGGGTTCAATCTTATGGTACTCGTTGTGTTAAGCCACCAATTGTTTGGGGTGATATTTCACGTTCTAAACCGATTACGGTTGAATATTCAAAATATGCGCAAAGTCTTACTGATAAACCTGTTAAGGGTATGTTGACAGGACCTGTGACAATTCTTAACTGGTCATTCCCACGTGAAGATATTTCACAAAAAGAATCAGTATTCCAAATTGCGTTAGCCATAGGTGATGAAGTATTAGATCTTGAAGCTGCTGGTATTAAAATCATTCAAATTGATGAGGCCGCACTTAAAGAAAAATTACCATTACGTAAAGCGGATTGGAACAGTGAATACCTTGATTGGGCAATTCCATCATTTAGATTAGTACACAGCAAAGTGCAAGCCGATACACAAATTCATACCCATATGTGTTATAGCGAATTTGCAGATATTATTAAAGATATTGATGCAATGGATGCCGATGTGATTTCGTTTGAAGCTTCACGCTCAAATCTACAATTGATTGATGTACTTAAAGCTAATAACTTTAAAACAGAAGTTGGGCCGGGTGTCTATGATATCCATTCACCACGTGTTCCGCCTGTTGCTGAAATTAAAACAACCATTGAAAAATTACTTGCAAAAATTGACAAGCAAAAACTTTGGATCAATCCAGATTGTGGCTTAAAAACTCGAGGCGAAAAAGAAGTGGTTGAAAGCTTAGAGCATTTAGTTCAAGCAACCTTAGAAGTTCGAAAAACACTTAATTAATACTCTGTTTGCCAAGTAAGGTCTCTTGGTTATACCTCAGATTCCGCCACCTTTTTTGGTGGCGGAAATGTCAGTAAGGACAATCGTTGTCACACGAATGGATGAAACAGATGAAAACAAATTTACTTTTTAATAAAAAAACGGTGTTCTCTTTTGAAGTTTTTCCACCCAAAAAAACATCGCCATTAGAGACTATCTATAGCACATTACGTGAACTTGGCTATTTTAAGCCTGATTTTATCAGTGTTACTTATGGAGCAGGCGGCAGTTTAAATGGTCAAACCACCATTGATATTGCACATTCAGTTAAACACACTTATGGTATTGAGAGTGTTGCCCATTTACCGGGTATTAATTTTGATAAAGCTGAGATGAGTAAAATTTTACATGAGCTAAAATGTGCAGGTATTGACAATGTTTTAGCGTTGCGTGGTGATATTAGTCCGAATGTACAACCCAAAAATGATTTTCGTTTTGCCAGCGAATTAGTATCGTTCATTAAAGAAAATGGGGATTTTAATATTATTGGCGCATGCTATCCAGAGGGACATCTTGAAGCTGCTACCCTTAAACAAGATCTGATTCATTTAAAAGAGAAGGTGAATGCAGGTACCGATCAGTTAATCTCACAGCTCTTTTTTGATAATGACTATTTCTATGCGTTTTTAGATAAAGCGCGTGATATGGGGATTAACGTACCAATTGAAGCAGGCATTATGCCGGTAACGAATAAAAATCAAATTGAACGTATGGTTTCAATGTGTGGTGTGAATCTACCGAAGAAGTTCAAACAGATGATGGAAAAATATGAACATCATCCTGATGCATTCCGTGATGCTGGTATTGCTTATGCTATCGATCAGATTGTGGATTTAGTTTCACAAAATGTTGACGGTATTCATTTATATACAATGAACAATAGTTATATCGCTAGAAGAATCAGTGAAGCGGTATCAACGTTATTAGCAGTGCCAAAATCGGCTTAGAAAAGATAGATTAGACAGAAAATTGGTTGCGGGGGCTGGATTTGAACCAACGACCTTCGGGTTATGAGCCCGACG
>CAMLAI010000005.1 GCA_946477995.1 uncultured Gilliamella sp.
TCACTTTGACAATCAGCTCTTCACCAAAGTGAACAATCGACATTAAAAAAGCGACCAATATAAAGGATAATAACGCCCTAGGTATCGATGCCATGCCTAATTGATGTACCATAAAGCTATCAACGGTATTGGTGATCCCAACACTATAAACCAATAAAATGGGGTAGATAGCAAAAAAATAGAGCACCGTGATAAAGTTTCCGGCAGTTCGTCCAAATGCCTCTTCAACAACAACGGTGATATCGCCTTCAGGTTTTTTACCCGATAAAACAAATCGACATAATGCTTGATGGGCAAAAAATGTCATCGGAAAGGCAAGCACTAACATTACTAATAATGGAATTAACCCCCCAACACCTGCATTTATCGGTAAAAACAGTACGCCTGCACCGATTGCTGTTCCATACAGACTCAGCATCCATAACGTATCACTTTTACGCCACTTGGGTAATTTTGCCTCACTTTTTACCTCACTAGCTTTTTTATTGGCTATGGCACTATCCATATTACTATTCTCCTATACCTAAAAATTTGTGCGTATGATATCAATTTAAAAACGTTACTAAAGTGATCTACATCACACAAATTAACAAAAAATCAAATATAATCAATAAGATAAAGATATCTCTTTTGATACCTAGCCAACCGCAAAATCAATAAAGTATCAATTTTGATACAAAATGCACAAAAAGCATTATTGCTAGTGAATAAATTTGTGAGTCTGTTTGCTCAATCTCTTTAGGTTCATTACGCCGATGCTAAAAAAATAACAATAAAATTACTTTAGTGTTACGCGCTGTACTGCTAAACTAGCTAACATTTTTATTATATTTATAGATAAATTATTTTTCAGGATAAATGTATGCGAACCAGTAAATATCTTCTTTCTACATTAAAAGAGACTCCAGCAGATGCTGAAGTGATTAGCCATCAATTAATGTTACGTGCCGGCATGATCCGTAAAGTTGCCGCTGGATTATATACTTGGTTACCCACTGGTTATCGTGTACTAAAAAAAGTCGAAAATATTGTTCGCGAAGAGATGAATAAAGCAGGTGCAATTGAAGTATTAATGCCGGTTGTTCAACCTGCCGATATTTGGCAAGAGAGTGGGCGCTGGGAACAATATGGTCCTGAATTATTACGGATAAAAGACCGTGGTAATCGTGATTTTGTTTTAGGTCCAACTCATGAAGAAGTCATCACTGATTTGTTACGTAATGAAGTCAGCTCATACAAACAATTACCACTTAATCTTTACCAAATTCAAACCAAATTTCGTGATGAAGTGCGACCTCGCTTTGGTGTAATGCGCTCGCGTGAATTTATTATGAAAGATGCCTACTCGTTTCATACATCACAAGAATCATTACAAGAAACGTATGATGATATGTATAAAGCCTATAGTGCAGTATTTACTCGTGCCGGATTAAACTTTAGAGCGGTGCGTGCCGATACAGGCTCAATTGGCGGTAACTGGTCTCACGAATTCCAAGTATTAGCCGATAGTGGCGAAGATGATATTGTCTTTTCAACTGAATCTGATTACGCCGCTAATATCGAGATGGCACAAGCATTAGCACCAACGCAAAGCCGCTTAGCACCAACTAAGGTGATGGAACGCATTGATACACCAAATGCAAAAACGATTGATGAATTAGTTGCACAATTCAATTTACCAATTGAAAAAACAGTTAAAACACTCATGGTTAAGGCGACAAAAGAGAGTGGGCACCAACTTGTTGCTTTATTAGTTCGTGGTGATCACACGTTGAACGAAATCAAAGCAGAAAAAATTGATATTGTGGCATCACCACTTGAATTTGCAACTGAAGAGGAAATTCGAGCAATTGTCAATGCTGGGCCAGGTTCATTAGGCCCTGTGAATCTTAATATGCCAATCATTATTGACCGCGATGTGGCTGTGATGAGTGACTTTAGTGCCGGTGCGAATATCGACCATAAACATTACGTTAATATCAATTGGGAGCGTGATGTTGCGTTACCAAGAGTTGAAGATATCCGTAATGTGGTGGAAGGCGATATTAGCCCTGATGGTAAAGGGACATTACAGATTAAACGTGGTATCGAAGTTGGGCATATTTTCCAACTTGGTACGAAGTATTCAGAGGCAATGAAAGCAACGGTCCAAGGCGAAGATGGACAAAACCACGTAATGATTATGGGCTGTTATGGTATTGGGGTTAGCCGAATTGTTGCAGCTGCAATCGAACAATGCCATGATGATCGAGGTATTGTATGGCCAGAAGCTATAGCCCCATTTAGTGTGGTCATCATCCCAATGAACATGCATAAATCAGAAAAAGTGCAAGCAACTGCTGAAAAACTGTATTCTGATTTACAAGCTTCTGGCATTGAAGTTTTATTTGACGATCGTAAAGAGCGACCAGGTGTGATGTTTGCCGATGCAGAGTTAATTGGTATTCCACATACTATTGTTATTGGTGAACGTAATCTAGAAAATGGTGAAGTGGAATATAAACATCGCTGTGGTGGTGATAAGCAAATGATAAAAATTAACGATATTGTAGAATTTATCAAAAATCGTCAAAGTAAAGCATAAAACCATTACTGATTTAATCTTAATAATGTTAAAGAAAGCACAACACTTAATCACTCTTAATGTTTGAGTTTAAAAAAATAGGGAGATATTATTGTTGTGTTTTCTAGCATTATCCATAGTTGACTATCAATATAAAGTAAAACCTCATTCACAATAACCCAATAATTTTTATCAAATTGGAATAATATTTGTCGAACAAAACAGCCGACTATAAAGTAGATACAATATCTGAATAAGCTAGGTTTTAAAACCATAATCAACTTGCATGTATTGCATAGTGATCGGGATAGCTTGAATAATACCGATCTTACCGAAGTTTGGATTAAGATACGGACTAGTCAGATTACCGACGAAAAATCATTGTAATACTTAAATCCTTTAAACAATCACCAAACCAATATTAGTTCATTGTTGACATGGCAGTGAACGAACTAGCATGACCGGTGCTATATACCGTTTAGTTTTTCAATTGGGTAAAGCTAAAGTTGTTAATCAATTAATGTAGCCTGAATTCGATCATCACTATAATGTGTACCCGAATATTATTAAGTATATAAAACAGTTGATATTGAAAAATTTGCCACGCAGTATTTCAATAATTTTTTTAATAAATTAGTTTAAAATAACTTTCCCTAAGTAAGTAATTACACGCGTAAGTTAATCTCTTTTTAATATTCGTATTGAATTAAAATTGACAGTGATATTGCGTTTTTTTTCAGCTAAAATAAGGCAATTTAATTGTTAATTTAAGTGGTCTAAATAATGTTAAAAAAAGCAATCGCATTGGCACTCACTACCTCATTATTGTTGCAAAACTCACCGTTAGTTTTTGCTGATAACATTAACCTACCTGATATGGGAACCGCTGCTGCATCAACCTTAAGCATCGGTCAAGAGATGGAAATGGGGGATTATTATATGCGTTTGCTACGAGCCGATGCCCCTATCATCAATGATCCCGTACTCAATCAATATATTAATGATTTAGGTAAAAAACTCGTGTCAAAAGCGGAATCAGTCCAAACACCTTTTCATTTTTATATTATGCGCAGTGATGTCTTAAATGCGTTTGCCTTTTTTGGCGGTAATGTGGTGATTCATTCTAAACTGATTTTAGACACTGATAATGAAAGTCAATTAGCTTCAGTTATGGCGCACGAAATCGGCCATGTGACTCAACGTCACTTAGCCAGAGCAATGGAAAACCAAAACCGTAATAGTCCTTATGTTTGGGGTGCAGCATTAGGCTCATTACTACTTACGCTGGCGAATCCTGATGCTGGAATGGCCGCGATGACAAGTACGATGGCAGGTTCTGCACAAAACACAATTAGTTTTACACAAGCTAATGAACAAGAAGCCGATCGCGTGGGGCTTAGAACATTGGCTAAGGCAGGATTTGATCCTTATGCTTCATCCGAATTTTTACAAAAATTAGCTGATCAAACACGTTTTAGCAGTAAACCACCTGAGATTTTACTCACTCACCCACTACCAAATAGCCGTTTATCTGATATCCGTAGCCGTTCTATGCAATATAGTAAAAAAGAGCTACCTCCCTCTCTAAACTACTATTTAGCAAAAGCGCGTTTGGCTATTTTAATAACTAATAATCAAAATACCGGTAAATTATTAATTGAAGATTATAAAAAGCTGAATAATGAACAAAGTAAGATTGCTTTAGTCTATGCTAATGCTCTGTTTGATTATCGTAATAACAATTACCAAAAAGCCAAACAGCAACTTCAACCATTACTAGATAATGATCCAAATAATCTGTGGTACATCGATTTAATGACAGATATTGATCTGGACATGAATAATAATGCAGCAGCGATTAATCGGTTACAAACTGCTTTAAAAAAATCCCCAGATAGTTCAGCATTACAATTAAACTTGGCTAACGCATACGTTAAAAATCGTAATTACCAACAAGCGGTGAGCTTATTACACCGTTATACCTTTGATCATAGTGATGATACAAATGGTTGGGATCTGCTAATTACAGCTTATGGTGGATTAAACTCAAGGGCAAAAGAAATGAGTGCAAGAGCTGAACTTGTTGCATTAGAGGGGCAATTTCAACAATCTATTCAATTACTGCAAAATGCCAAAAAACAAACTAATGGCGATCAAACAATGATATCGAAGATTGATGCCAGAATAAATCAGTTACAACAACTTCAAAAACGTTACGCCCCTTATAGTAAAAATAGATAAGTTTACTAATTAGGCTCAATATTTCTCGACTAACGTTATAAAAGGCATTAGTCGAGAAATAAAAATGGGGTAAATTGCTGGTTATTTATCAGCTAAATGATCAACATTATTATAATAGTTAACCGTAAATTTACCTTCAGATTGACCATCTTGTTGCTGATAATTTACTACACTGACACTGGTATTTAACATTCGTGGAAAATAGTCTTCATCCCGATGTAAACGCCAATCACCACCATTTAATACACAAAGTAATAAACGTAACACGGTGCCATGCGAAACAACTAAAATATTACCTTTATCTTCACTGGCATTTTGAGTAATGGTATGCAGTGCACGTTTCATTCGTACCAGTGTATCAAGATAATTTTCACCGTGATTAACAGAAGCATCAAAGTTAGCTGGATCGGTTAAATAAGTATTAAATTCAGGCACTTCTTTTTTCAAATAAGGGACAGATTTTCCTTCCCAAAGACCAAAATCCATCTCACATAAATCGGCTAATTCAAAGGTTGGAATTTTATTATCATTTTCGTGAACGATATAATCACGTGTTTCTTTAGCGCGTAGCTGTGGGCTTGAATAAGCTTGCATAAAAGGAATATGCTTTAAATATTGGCCTGTAATCTTCGCGCCCAAAATACCTTGTTCAGTTAACGGTGAATTTTGCGATCCTTGCATCTGATCTTTAATATTCCACTCGGTTTGGCCATGTCTAATTAAGTATAAATTAAGATCTTTCATTCGTCCTCACTACTTTTTTTCAATTTAAGATTCGGTTTGATGATGCTTTTCTGTTCTAAGATAACTTAAGCATGCTTGTAATTTATCATCCATTGTTGCGCTTAACTGCATATCTTGTAACGTTTTAGGATGAATAAAGGTCACATTGGCTGCATGCAAAAATAATCGATTAAGTTTAGTATTGGCTAATAACCTATCAAATTGGCTATCACCATAACGATCATCAAATGCAATAGGATGATTGGCATATTGAGTATGTACACGAATCTGATGTGTACGGCCTGTAACAGGACTGGCTTTAATCAACGTTGCAAACTTAAATCTCTCTTCAACTTTAAAACGTGTCTCTGAAGGTTTACCTTCTTTATCGACTTTAACCACTCGTTCGCCACTTTTCAAAACATTTTTAAGTAACGGTGCCTGTATAACTTTGCATTCAGAAGGCCAATCACCTTTTACTAATGCTAAATAGTTCTTTTTCATCTGTTTTAGACGCAGTTGTTCATGCAGTGCTTTTAATGCTGAACGTTTTTTAGCAATGAGTAACACACCTGAAGTTTCGCGATCGATTCGATGAACCAATTCCAGGAATTTTGCTTCAGGCCTTAATGCTCGAAGTCCTTCAATGACCCCAAAACTTAAACCACTACCGCCATGAACAGCAATACCCGAGGGTTTATTAATAGCCATTATCACATCATCTTCATAAATAATGGCTTTTTCTAAATCGGCAACTTTATTTAATTTAGTTGAGATTTCAGGTGAGGTTTTTTCTGCTACGCGAATAGGCGGTATACGAATTTCATCCCCAATATTGAGCTTATACTCGGGTTTAATGCGTTTTTTATTAACGCGTACTTCACCTTTCCTCAGTATGCGATAAATCATACTTTTGGGCACACCTTTCAAGTGTGTGATAAGAAAGTTATCAATTCGCTGCGTCGCATTTTCTTCAGTGATGATAACAAATGAGACCTGTAATTTTGTTTGTGGAACGTTTGAATCCATAAGAAATGATTAATCCGCCATCAATAAATAAAAGTCGTTTACATTATTCGAAAATAAACTACACTACCACTAATTAAAAATAAAGACAGATTATTTTCGATATAATTAAAGATAGCTAATTATAGCCGAATATGGAGGAATAAAACAGTATGTTATCGTTACTTAATCAATACTCTCGCGCAAGATTTGCTTGGTTTTTACTCTTCCTCTCAACCCTTATTTTCGAGTTAACTGCACTTTATTTTCAACACAGCTTAGGACTAGCGCCTTGCACACTGTGTATTTATCAACGTTGCGCCATTTTTGGCATCATGTTAGCCAGTATTATTGGCTTAATTGCACCGAATAATTTTATTTTTAGAATAATGGGGATCGCCATTTGGTTAATTAGTGCATATAAAGGCTTTAACTTAGCAACATTTCACGCCCATTTACAATTCGAACCAAACTTTAGTGACACTTGCGCTATTAATGTTCAGTTTCCATCATGGCTACCTTTAAACGAGTGGATACCGGGCCTGTTTAATGCTTACGGCTCGTGTGCAGATAAAATTTGGTCTTTTTTAACCATTGAAATGTCACAATGGATGATCATTATTTTTGCTTGCTATTTTATAGTTGGATTATTCGTGTTTATTGCCCAATTTTTTGCAGTAAACAAAAATACCTTATGGAAAAATTAGGTGCGCTATAAAACTGGCACTTTTTGTTGAGTTTGTTAGAATGTGTGGCAATTTTATCTTATAAATTGTCATACATAAATGCTTTTGGAATATCATCCCCCTATTGACCCTTGGCTATCTATCTTATACCAAGATGATCATATTGTTGTTGTCAATAAACAACCCGGTATTTTATCGGTGTCGGGCAACAAACCTCAATTTATCGATAGTATTATTCATCGTTTACAGCAAAAATTTAGCTACGTCGAGTCCGTTCATCGATTAGATATGGCAACCAGTGGCATTATGGTTGCCGCTTTATCTAAACTCGCCGATCGAGAAATAAAAAAGCAATTTCGAGAACGAATCCCCAAAAAAAATTATATTGCCGTAGTTTATGGGCATATTAAAGAGGATAGCGGTCAAGTTGAATTACCGTTGATTTGTGATTGGCCAAACCGTCCACGACAAATGGTCGATTTAGAAAATGGCAAGCCTGCACTGACGTTATATCAAGTCATTTCAAGAAACCCTGATAACACAACTCGGGTTAGCTTATCGCCTTTTACGGGTCGATCACACCAATTACGCGTGCATATGCAAGCACTGGGACATCCTATTTTAGGCGATAAATTTTATGCACATCCTGAAGCCTTTTCTCGGTCTAAAAGATTGTTACTCCATGCGCAATCGTTAACAATTCTCCACCCCAAGACAGGTGAAAGTATGACCTTTAACTGCGATCCCGATTTTTAACGAAACTTATAAATCGAACAACGGTTAACGATAGTTATCAACATAATTTTATGGTAAGGAATTAAAGATGCAAAAAATTGTTTTAGCAACCAATAATCAAGGCAAAGTCAACGAATTGCAAACGCTTTTAGCCGATGCTGGCTTTAATATTGTGGCACAAAAAGAATTTAATGTTCCCGATGTCGATGAAACAGGTTTAACTTTTATCGAAAATGCCATTTTAAAAGCAAGGCATACCGCAAAATTAACAGGACTACCTGCTATTGCTGATGATTCAGGTTTAGTGGTTGATGCCCTTAATGGTGCGCCAGGGATTTATTCCGCGCGTTATGCGGGTTGCCATGGTAACGATAAATTAAATAATCAAAAATTACTTTCACAACTACACAATGTCCCAGCAGAAAAGCGCACTGCCTATTTTTATTGTGCCTTGGTTTTTATGCGCCATGATAACGATCCAACACCGATTATTTGTTTAGGCAAATGGCATGGATTAATCCTAAATCAAGAGCAAGGAGAAGGCGGCTTTGGCTATGATCCACTGTTTTATATACCAGAATTAGATTGCACAGCTGCCCAACTTAGCAAAGAACATAAAAGCCAGATTTCACACCGTGGTCAAGCGTTAAAACAGTTAATTACTAAAATAAAATCCGAATATTAATAGCAATATCATCGATATATGAAATTGCATCTTGTTGAGTAAACGGTATATACTTAAGTTAATTAGCATATTGGAGTTAACATTGTGATTCTGATGATCGTTAGTGGCCGTTCAGGTTCTGGAAAATCGATTGCACTACGTGCACTAGAAGATATGGGTTTTTATTGTGTGGATAACATCCCTGTTGTGCTATTGCCACAATTAGCCGACTCATTAAAAAACAATAATACCCCCGTTGCTGTTAGCATCGATATTCGCAATTTACCGCCAAATTTTGATTTTAACCGCGACATTTTGCAACAACTGCCAAACTCTGTCACACCCGAGATTATCTTCTTTGACTGTAGCCGCAATACCCTAATTCGTCGTTATAGCGAAACCAGACGAATCCATCCCTTGACCAATCAAAAATACTCGCTTGAAGAAGCAATCGATCTTGAAGAAAAATATTTAGAATCATTAAAATCCAATGCAAGTTTAGTCATTAATACTGATAATCTTTCAGTACATCAACTATCAGACATTTTACGAACACGTATTTTAGGTAAAAAAGAACGTGAATTAACCATGATCTTTGAATCCTTTGGTTTTAAACATGGTTTGCCAGTCGATGCCGATTTTGTTTTTGATGTCCGTTTTTTACCTAATCCCCATTGGGATATTGCACTACGTCCCCTAACTGGATTAGATGAGCCAGTAAAAAAATATCTATTTCAGCATGATGAAGTGACCAATTTTATCTATCAAACAGCCAGTTATTTACAGCAATGGTTACCGATGTTAGAAAAAAACAATCGTAGTTATTTAACCATTGCTATTGGTTGTACCGGAGGACAACATCGCTCCGTTTTTATTGCTGAACAGCTGGCTGAATTTTTCAAAGCACAAAATAAGCAAGTACAAATCCGGCACCGAACCTTAGAAAAAAAATAATTATTCGTTTTCGGTATGATAAAAATGCCAAACTTGATCGCAGCGCTGTTTATATCTGTCCATAATCTCTTTTAACGTTGCTTTTGGCTTTATTGGTTCAGGTTGTGGTGTAACAAGCTCACTGACTTTGATTAATGTTATATCTGAAGGCAATTGCGCTAATTTATTTTTTAACACATTGAGTGTCTGTGGATGAGGATGACCAATGGCAATGGCAACCCCTTTTTTACGAGCAACTTGAATAGCTAATTCAAATTGCTGGCTAATAGCATGTTCATTTTGCTGATCATCTAAAAATACATCACGCACAACTACAGGTATATTATAGGCGCTCGCTGCTGTTTTAACAGCTGTTTTGCCAATCGTTTTACTATCTAAAAAAAACATAGAGTGTGGGCTAAGTGCTTTCATAACATATTGCATACCATTAAGATTGGATGTCATTAAACTACCCATATGATTATTAACACCAATAGCATGAGGTACACGCTCAATAGCATTATTCACAATGCGATTAATCTCAGTTTCGCTCATAGTGGGGAACAATGTATCTTTTTCCAGTGGCTGCTTACCCATTGGTGCCATGGGTAAGTGTATAATCACATCATTCCCCTGTTCATGAGCCATATTAGCGATACGTTTTGCATTAGGTGAATGGGGTAAAACAGCAACTGTTATATCGGTTGATAATTTTATAATTTGCTCTTCATTATGTTGCCGATAACCAAAATCATCAATAACCAGAGCTAATTGTGCCGCAAAAACTAGACTTGGATTAAAAAATAACAGACTAATAAGTATGTGAATGATTAAACGATGCATTATTTTAACCAACCTTTAGGATCTAACGCCTTACCATCTCGGCGAATCTCAAAATAGAGTCCTGAACTATTTTGCCCTCCACTTGAACCAACTAAAGCAATGGCCTGTCCAGTGGAGATTTTATCGCCTACATCGACTAAAACACGTTGGTTATAACCATATAAACTCATATCGCCTTTACCATGCTCAAGTGCAACCACAAAACCATAACCTTGCAACCAACTGGCCAGTATCACTCGACCATCAGCGATTGCCTTAACTTGGGTACCATCCTTCGCATTAATTACCATACCTTTCCAATACAGTTCACCTTGCAATGACTCACCAAATCGATGTACGACTGGCCCTGTGACCGGCCAATTAAATTGGTGTTGTGGTTTGCCTATACCACTTACACGTGCCATTAATGCCCGTTCATCAGAATTTAAAGTGTAGTTGGTGTTTTTTTGTTTCTGCTCAATATGTTTTGCCTGTCTTGCTTCTTCTTCGGCTAATCGTCGACTCTCTTTTTCGGCTTGAGCAATTTTTGCTTGTAACTTGGTTTCATTTTCACGCAGTTCAGCCAATCTTTGTTGATTGACCTGCATGGATGATTCGAGCGAAGTAATGGTTTTTTGTCGATCTTGACGATTTTTTTCAAGACCAACTTGTTCTTGTTTCTGTTTGGTTTGTAATGCTTGCTGTGAAATTTGTTTATTTTGTAACGTTAATTTTTTTTCATTTAACTGTAATTGCGTTTCACGAAGTGCATTAATCAGTTGTTGTCTAGCTTGATTAATATAACCATAATAATTAATCAGCCGTTCATTACGCTCACTTTGTTCACTGGCAAAAATCAGCGATAAACCTGTTGTTTTTCCTAATTTAAATGCGCTTTCAAGTTGTTTAGATAATGCATCTCGCTGTTGTTGTTGCTTAATATTTAATTGTTCAATTTGTTTAATTAACCGATTAATTTCACTATCGATTTTTTTTAAAGTTAAATCGTTTTTCTCAATTGAAGTCAATAATTTTGCAATTTCTGTTTCTTGCTGTTTAAGATCATTAACTAATTGGTTTCGCTCTTTTTTTTGCTCAGCTAAACGATTTTCTTGTTCTTGAATTGAACGACGCAAAGTCTGTAACTGCTGATTATCATCAGCAGCATACAAAACATTAACTTGTGTAAGTCCAATAAAAATAAACGTTAGAAAATATCGATAAATAGCCATGGCATTATGATAAGTATTGATAACCAAGCAAAAGGGATAAAACACTATACCTAGAAATGCATAAAGATGCAAAACCAAAACTATTTAGATAAGCATTGAGAGTAATTGCAACAGATAGTAATTAGGCATTTCACAAGCTCCAATAAAAAGTATAAAATACAACACTATTTAAATTATCGAACAATCAATTCAACCATAAAGATAACATCATGCAAAAGTTTAATGTCAAAACCTTTCAAGGGTTAATACTAACGTTACAAGATTACTGGGCTAATCAAGGTTGTACGGTGATTCAGCCATTGGATATGGAAGTTGGGGCCGGTACTTCACACCCGATGACGTGTTTACGCGCTCTTGGACCTGAACCCATTAATGCTGCTTACGTTCAACCCTCTCGCCGTCCAACTGATGGGCGCTATGGTGAAAACCCTAATAGGTTACAACACTACTATCAATTTCAAGTTATCTTAAAACCCTCTCCAGACAACATTCAAGAGCTCTATCTGGGTTCATTAAAAGAGTTAGGGCTCGATCCAACCGTTAATGATATTCGTTTTGTAGAAGACAACTGGGAAAACCCTACATTAGGTGCTTGGGGGCTTGGCTGGGAAGTATGGTTAAATGGGATGGAAGTGACTCAATTTACCTATTTCCAACAAGTGGGTGGTCTTGAGTGTAAACCCGTCACTGGTGAGATCACTTATGGTTTAGAACGCCTTGCGATGTATATTCAAGGTGTCGATAGTGTGTATGATTTGGTTTGGAGTGATGGCGCATTTGGTAAAACCACTTATGGTGATGTGTTCCATCAAAATGAAGTTGAGCAATCAACGTATAATTTTGAATATGCCAATATTGATTTTCTATTTTATTGCTTTGAACAACATGAAAAAGAAGCAAAAATGTTACTTGAATTAGAAAAACCGCTGCCACTACCTGCTTACGAACGTATTTTAAAAGCTGCACACTGTTTTAATTTACTTGATGCGCGTAAAGCTATTTCAGTAACTGAACGCCAACGTTATATATTGCGCATTCGAACATTAACCAAAATGGTTGCTGAAGCATATTATGCATCACGTGAAGCGCTTGGTTTTCCAATGTGCCAACATTCACCGTCAAATCAAAGTGCATCAAAGTAGGATTTTAATATTATGCAAAAAACATTTTTAGTGGAAATTGGTACCGAAGAGCTACCACCTAAATCACTCCGCACTTTAGCTGAAAGTTTTGCGGCAAATTTTATTGAGCAACTGGACAATGCCAAGTTAGAACATGGCGAAGTACTTTGGTATGCTTCACCGCGACGCTTAGCATTAAAAGTTCTAAATTTAAATGATACTCAACCCGATAGCCAAATTGTTAAACGAGGACCGGCTGTTAGTGCAGCATTTGATGCTAATGGTAAACCAACTAAAGCAGCTGAAGGCTGGGCTCGTGGTTGTGGTATTACTGTTGACCAAGCAGAGCGTATTCAAACAGATAAAGGTGAATGGTTATCTTATACCCAAAACCAAAAAGGCCAACCTGTTGTTAACCTATTGTGTGATATGGTTAAAGGTGCGTTAAGCAAATTACCTATTCCAAAACCAATGCGCTGGGCAGCTCGACAAGTTGAATTTATTCGTCCGAGTCATACGGTAACGATGTTATATGGTGATGAATTAGTACCGGGCACAATTTTAGACATTGAGTCAAACCGCATCATTCGTGGGCATCGTTTTATGGGTGAACAGGAATTCACCATTGATAATGCCGACCAATATCCAGAAATGTTGGAGCAACGTGGTAAAGTTATTGCCGATTATGACAAACGAAAATCAATTATTAAACAGCAAGCAGAGCAAGCCGCAGCAAAATTAAATGGTAAAGCTGATTTAACCGAAAGCTTGTTAGAAGAAGTCTCGTCATTGGTTGAATGGCCTGTTGTTTTAACGGCTAAATTTGAAGAAAGATTTTTAGATGTACCAGCCGAATCACTGGTTTATACGATGAAAGGCGATCAAAAATATTTTCCTGTTTATGATAAACAAGGAAAATTATTACCGAATTTTATTTTTGTTGCCAATATCGAATCAAAAGATCCGCAAGTGGTCATTTCAGGTAATGAAAAAGTAGTACGCCCACGCTTAGCCGATGCTGAATTTTTTTACAAAACAGATTTAAAACAGCGCTTGGAAGATCGTCTACCTCGTTTAGAAACGGTGTTATTCCAACAACAGCTTGGAACAGTCAAAGACAAATCATTACGAATTGAGTCACTAGCTGGTTTTATAGCCGACAAAATTGGGGCTAATGTCGAACAAGCTAAACGTGCAGGTAAACTTACTAAGTGCGATTTAGTCACCAATACTGTTTTTGAATTTCCCGAAACACAAGGAATAATGGGACGTTATTTAGCGCTAAAAGATGGTGAAAGCATTGAAGTTGCCACCGCGATTGAAGAGCAATACAAACCACGTTTTGCTGGGGATGAGTTGCCAAGCACAAATGTATCAAGTGCGGTATCAATTGCCGAAAAAATGGATACGTTAGCCGGTATTTTTGGTATAGGGCAACATCCTAAAGGTGATAAAGACCCTTTTGCTTTACGCCGCGCTGCAATTGGTATTTTGCGTATTATTGTTGAGAATAACTTACCGCTCGATCTTGTCGAATTATCAAATTTTGCTGTTTCATTATATGGTGACAAACTCAACAATAAACAGGTTGTGGAAGATATTGTCAGCTTTATGCAAGGTCGATTCCGAGCCTGGTATCAAGAGCAAGGTTTTACCATTGATACCATACAAGCAGTACTCGCACTTAATCCAACCAAGCCTGCTGATTTTGATGCGCGCATTAAAGCCGTGACACATTTTAGAACACTGCCAGAAGCCTCTTCGCTTGCTGAAGCTAACAAGCGGGTATCAAATATCCTCTCTAAAACAGAATTGGTGATACCTGATGCGGTGAATGCCTCACTACTTGAAGCAGGCGCAGAAGGTGAACTTGCTATGCAAGTTGCAGTATTAACCGATAAATTAGCCCCTTATTTTACTCAAGGTCGTTATCAACAAGCTTTAGTAGAATTGTCTGCACTTAAAGCACCTGTTGATGCATTTTTTGCCTCAACCATGGTCATGGCAGATGATGAAAAAATTAAACTTAATCGGTTAGCATTGCTGAAAAAATTGCAAAATTTATTTTTAAAAGTTGCGGATATTTCATTACTACAATCGTAATTTGTAATTTATTTATCACTATAGTGGTAACCAATTAGGTTACCACCTTATTAGTAGGAACGAGACATGCAAATCGAAGTATCTTTTTCTCAAGTATTTAATCAAACAACTAATTTTGTCAAAAACCGTTTTTTACAACTCGTTATTATCAGTTTTATCGTCAGTTTAATTACAACATGTATCAGTAGTTATTTAATTGATCCACAAATGTTTAAACAATTATCGAGCACGACTATGACAGTCGATCAATTATTAATGTATGTATTAAAACCTGCGTTAATTAGTTTGGTCATCACTTTCATCATGCAAGCGATACTACTTGCTGTTGTTTATAACTATTCAATCCAAGATAAATTCGATTTTAATCTTATCTTATCTCGAATGTTACCAAATGCGCTCAATATCATAAGTTTTTACCTAACTTATTTATTTATCATTCTGTTTGCTATGATATTTTTAACATTGATATTTATGATGTTGCAATTTATTTTACCCGCTAAAATGGTAACGTTTTTGTTTGGTGTATTAATCATTGCCGCAATATTGCTGATAGTAACAATTTCTTATTATTTTCAAGGTTCAATTATTGCACCTTCAACAAAAACGTTTATTCAACATTTTGTAGAAAGTCATAAATATGCCATTTCTTATTGGCGTTTAACCGTTCCAATGGTTTTAATTTATTGCACGGTATCAATTCTCTTTTCTATTGTCGATAGTGCACTTAATAACCTTGTAATAAATATCATCAGCTCAACTTTGCAAATACTCACAAGTATTTTTTGTATTTGTTTCTTCTATCGTCTAACTATTCTGTCAAAGAATGAGCAACTATCACATAACACACCTGAGCAAAATAATAATTTAACTATCTAACATTATTTACGCTTATTCTTAATCACTCTATTAACAAATGTGAATAGAGTGATTAAAATTAGACAATCATTTCTATTATCTAATTCTTTTGGAAAACACGATGACGCCCGCAATTGACCAACTAAAAAAATTGAGAATTCCATTCAAAATTCATCAATATGATCATGATCCTAATCAGACCCATTATGGTCAAGAAGCAGCAAATAAACTCGATCCAAGTTTACACATTACATCCAACCAAATATTTAAAACTTTAGTCGTAACTTTAAATGGCAATGATAAAACATTAGCAGTTTGTGTTGTACCTGTTGATTACCATTTGGATCTAAAAAAAGCGGCAAAAGCATTAAATTGTAAAAAAATAGAGTTGGCCGATGCCCATTTAGCGCAAAAAATCACGGGGTATTTGGTAGGAGGAATCAGTCCATTGGGACAAAAAAAACAGCTCACCACACTGATTGATCTTAGTGCTAATGATCTTAGCTCGATGTTGATATCTGGCGGTAAAAGAGGTCTCGAAATCGAAATTAAACCACAAGATCTTGTTAACGCATTACCTGCACAATTGGTTGATATTAAAGCCTAATTTGCTGATCATATCATGTTGGGTTAGTTTAATATTTATATGGTGATTTAAAACTTAAAATAGAATGATGGGAAAATACAAAGACCTTAAGGGATTACCTTAAGGCCTAAAATACCCTGTCAAAAGTAAATATCGACAGAAAAAAATTATTTAATTGCTTCTTTCAAGCTTTTACCTGATACGAACGCTGGTACTTTGCCTGCAGCAATTTTGATTTCTTTACCTGTTTTAGGGTTACGGCCGATACGAGCATTTCGATGATTAACTTTGAATGTACCAAAACCAACTAATTGCACTGGATCTCCAGCTTTTAATGATTCAGTAATAGCTGCTAAAGTTGCTTCTAATGCAGTTTTAGCTGCAACCTTAGTAATATCCGCTTTGCTAGCAATTGCATCTACAAGTTCTGTTTTATTCATGGAGATATCCTTACATAATTATTTTATTGTTAAAGTTAACATTATAAGCAATGTCAATAACCGACTTTGCCCCTGTAAACAATGTTTAGATTACATTGATGTTAAATGTAGTCTATATTCATCCAATGTTAAAGAAAAATTTAGTAAAAAATAAAAAAATAGGGCATTCAGCGGCTTAATTGCTCAAAAAAACACCAATATTGCTTATTTGAGCCGCCCTAATATCGTCTTTTAAACCCTTTATTAGATCAATCTTGTCATGAGATTCTTCGCGCAATAATCGAAATATTTCCCATTGCAAATCAAATTCTTCAATCACACCCGGTAAATTTAACTGTTCATCTTTGGAAAGATAGGTATCTAATTTTGTCATTTCGAATTCAGCTACCGTGGTTGCCGATATACTACTAACTTTTGCTGTATGTTCGGCAATATCATCCGTTAGATGAGCATGTATAAGCTCACTTAAGGCCTGACAAGCATCAATCGCAGGATAGATCATATAAGCGCTATCTTCATTCACAGTGGGAATAATCGCCTCTAATTTTTCTAATTGTAAATCAAAATTAATTTTAACTTTCTCAACTAATAATGACTCCCACATTAAATCAAGAATGTTTTTATAGCTTTTAGCATCATCTTCATTATGCTGTTGCTTGGTATAATAGACATAATTTGGGTACATTCGTTCACATAAGCAAACCATAAATAAATATTGTTGCCATGGTGCTAATTTTTCAACTCTTAACTGAACTGGATTTTTAATCATAATGAAACCTTTTAGACCGCTCGTGTACAGCCTCAATTAAATATTGTACATGTTCTACGGGAATATCTTGGTGAATACCATGCCCTAAATTAAAAATATGACCATTATGGAATCCAAATTCATTAAGCACAGCTTCAACATTTGATTCTATTGTTAACTTTCCGGCATACAACACAGATGGATCTAAATTGCCTTGTACCGCAATGCGTCCTTTTTGGGCAATATGGCTCAAATTCACAGTCCAATCAACACCAATTGCATCACATCCTGTATTCACAATACTATCTAACCATAACCCACCACCTTTGGTGAAAAGTGTGACTGGCACATAGGACGAAATAGCTTGAGTTTTATGACCTCGTTTTAATTTTGATAAAATTAACTGCATATAATGCAGTGAAAACGTTTGATAACATTGATGGCTTAAAACGCCACCCCAAGTATCAAATATCATGAGCGATTGAGCGCCCGCTTCGATTTGGGCATTTAAATATAACGCGATGCTTTCGGCAAGCTTTTCAAGAAGTAAATGTAAAACTTTCGGTTTGCTATACAGCATTTTTTTTATTTTAGTAAACGTTTTACTACTTCCCCCTTCAATCATATAAGTTGCTAATGTCCATGGGCTACCCGAAAATCCAATCAACGGAACTTTACCATTAAGTTCTTTTTTGGTTAGGCTTATTGCATCCATCACATATCTTAATGAATCATTTGGATCGGGAATAGGTAACTGCTCAATATCAGACAAGCTCGATATTGTTTGACGAAATTTTGGTCCTTCACCCGGCTCGAAATACAGACCTAATCCCATTGCATCAGGTATGGTCAATATATCAGAAAAAATAATAGCCGCATCAAGATCAAAACGCGTTAAGGGTTGTAAAGTCGCTTCACATGCCAGTTCTGGTGTTTGGCACATAGTCATAAAATTACCCGCCTTTGCGCGCAACTGTCTATACTCAGGTAAATAACGCCCAGCCTGACGCATCATCCAAACAGGGGTATAATCAACAGGTAGACATTGTAATGCGCGTAAATAACGATCATTTTTTAATTGGCTCATGATATCCGCTCTTTAAGTAACTATTATATTATGTCAAGCAATGCAACGTTAACATCACGTATCAGTAAAAAATCATAGCGTTTATTTGTGTTCTTGAGGTTGTGATAATGTGAGCTTAGCATAACGAATTAAAGTTTCAGAAATATTTTGCATTACACTACTTTCTGGCGCAAAACGATGCCAATAGAGCATACGTCTTTGATACAAGCCTTCGGTTAAGTTAACTAATTCACCATTTTTTAACTCTTGTTCAACTTGTAACATAGGAATCATACAACAGGCTGAACCTTGTTTAGCAAGTTGTACAAACGCTTCTGATGAACTGGTAATATGACAAATTACACTACCCGGTGTTAAGTTAAAATTTTCCTGTAAAAAAGCTTGATGCATATCATCTAAATGGTCAAAAGCAACAGCTGGTGCTTTGAGTAAAGATGATCGTGTCACACCATTTGGAAAGTATTTTTTGGCAAAATCAGGCGAAGCGACAAAAATGTAGTCGAGAGCACCCAGTAAATCAGATAAACAACCAGGTAAAGGATTAGCTTGAATGCTAATAGCAGCAACGACCGTACCTAAACGCAACAGCTCTAAAGTATGCTCTTCATCTTTAATTTGTATATCAAATCGAAGAATATTTTTATCTAAAACTGGTTTTAAAGCCGGTAACACCCATGTAGCCAAAGAATCTGCATTAATCGCAATAGACAATGACAAAGGCGTGGTATTTTGTTCATTATCGCCTAACCATTGTTGTTCTAATAATTCGACCTGATGCAATAATCCTAACAGATGCTCCCCTTGTTTAGTTGCCTTTGGGGGGATTGTTCTCACTAATAGTTGTTGACCAAAAAAGCTTTCTAACTGTTTAATACGTTGTGACACCGCAGGTTGTGTGATACACAATTTATCTGCTGCTCTCTCAAATCCTCGCTCTTTTATTACTGCATCTAAGGCTTGTAATGCTCTATAATCTGGACGCTTCATAATCTCTTTATTAATAATTTGCTCATTGCTTGAATAATCGAGCTATTTTAATTGGCAAAGTTTTAAATAGATCTAAAACTTGAAATATTTTCTAAAAAATACTAATGATTTTTGCTTTCCAATTGGTTACTATGCCATATCTTCAATCATTTTGCTTTTAAAATTTTATTTTTTCGAGAAAATTATATTCTAAATACGGTGATACCATGACACAGGATGAATTAAAAAAAGCCGTCGGCTTTGCAGCGTTAAAATTTGTCAAACCCGATTCATTAGTTGGTGTAGGCACAGGGTCAACTGCATCATATTTTATTGATGCCTTAGCAACAATAAAGGATCAGATTAGAGGAACGGTTTCTAGTTCCGAAGCATCAACCCAAAAATTAAAAGATTATGGGATTCCCGTATTGGATTGTAATGAAGTTGATAGTTTAGATGTATATGTAGATGGTGCCGACGAAATTAATCATCTGTTGCAGATGATAAAAGGTGGAGGAGCCGCGTTAACGCGTGAAAAAATTGTCTCAGCATTATCCAAACAATTTGTGTGTATTGTTGATGAATCAAAAGTTGTCGATGTGCTTGGCAAATTTCCATTACCGGTAGAAGTGATCCCTATGGCGCGTTCTTATGTTGCACGTGAACTATTTAAACTCGGCGGTAAACCAATTTATCGTCAAGGTGTAATCACTGATAATGGCAATGTTATCTTAGATGTTCATGATCTTATCATTGCAAAACCAATGGAATTAGAAAATCGAATTAATAATATTGCTGGCGTTGTAACAGTGGGTCTATTTGCCAACAAAGGGGCTAATGTAGCACTGGTTGGAACCCGTTCAGGTGTAAAAGAAATTAAACCGAGCTATTAGTTATCGCTTAGCTAATACGTTAATTTAAAAAATAAAAATATAACAATAAGCAGCAATAGATATGCTTAAATAAAGAGAGGAAAAAAATGGTTGTTCAGGCGTTAAGCAAAGATGATAATAAATTTTTATTACTCGAAGGTGTCCATCAAAGTGCAATTGATACATTAAAGTCTGCAGGCTTTACCAACATTGAATATCATAAAGGTGCCCTATCGCCATCGGAGCTTCAACAAGCAATAAAAGATGCGCGATTTATTGGAATCCGATCAAGAACGCATTTAACCAAAGACATCATAGATGCAGCACCAAAACTTGCCGGAATTGGTTGTTTTTGTATTGGTACCAATCAAGTCGATCTAGATACAGCTGCCGTTAAAGGTATTCCGGTATTTAATGCACCATTTTCTAATACTCGATCGGTTGCTGAGCTGGTATTAGCCGAGGCAATTTTATTACTTCGTCGTGTACCCGAAGCCAATGCTAAAGCACATCAAGGAAAGTGGAATAAGATTGCAACTGGTTCTCATGAAGCTCGTGGTAAAAATTTAGGCATCATTGGTTATGGTCATATTGGCAGTCAATTAAGCGTTTTAGCGGAATCTTTAGGGATGAACGTCTATTTTTACGATATTGAAACCAAATTACCATTAGGTAATGCCAAACAAATTTCAACCATGAAGGAGTTGTTGCAATTAAGTGACATTGTTAGCTTACATGTCCCCGAAAATTCAACAACAATTAATATGATTAGTCAAAATGAAATTGATATGATGAAGCCCGACGCCATTCTTATCAATGCCTCTCGTGGTAAAGTTATCGATCTTGATGCATTAACTCAAGCACTACAAAGTCATAAATTAAGTGGCGCGGCTATCGATGTGTTTCCTACTGAACCGGCCACCAATAGCGATCCATTTGAATCACCTTTGTGCAAATTTGATAATGTCATCATAACGCCTCATATTGGTGGTTCAACCACTGAAGCTCAAGAAAACATTGGTATTGAAGTGGCAACAAAACTGGCTAAATACTCCGACACAGGTGCTACCTTGTCCGCTGTAAATTTTCCTGAAGCATCATTACCGATTCCGGCAAAAGGATCTAGCCGTTTTATCAACATACACAATAACCAACCCGGCGTATTGACAGCAATTAATACATTATTTGCAGAACAAGGATTGAATATCTCGGCTCAGTATTTACAGACCGATCCCAAAATTGGTTATGTTGTTATTGATATTGAAAGAGTAGAACAAAATAAAGCTGAGGAATTATTAGTTAAACTCAAAAGTGTACCGGGCACAATTAGAGCAAGATTACTCTTTTAAATAATAAAATAGACTCATAACGTGCTTAGAATAAAATATAGTCTATTTATAGTATAAAGGGGATTGATGAATTCTAAATCCCCTTAATCAATGAAATTAGCCTGATCTAAAATCACGATAACATGATTCTTTTTTGGCTAAACTCAGTAGCTTGTAAAGCTGTGTGAAAACAGCGCTTACCATTAAAGTTTTTAATGACTACTAATAAGTAATACAATTTTAAAAAAGTTATCTTAATAAAATAACGTTCTTTTTTGGATTGTGGTTGTATAGCAAATTAGTTATCCATTACTTTTACTTTGATAACGTTAATGTTGCGCTCAACGAATGCATCATAGTATTTATCATCTAAGTTATCATCAGTGATAATAGTATCAACAGCACTTAAATCACATACAACATTGGGGCTACGTCGCCCAAACTTTGAAGAATCTGCTAACAAAATTAATTTAGCAGCAGCTTTACTCATGGCAACACTGCCATGATAACTTTCATTAAATGTGGTTACACCTCCAACTAAATCTACACCATCAGCCCCCATAAAAAGTTTATCAAAAGTGTAACATTCAAAGGCTGCAATTGCTGAGGCATTATTATTATGAAATGATGCCGATTTTCGCCGGAAAGTGCCCCCCGTTAATATTATGGTTTGGTCGTTATCATTAGCAACTAATTCATTAACCATATGTAAACTATTGGTCATAATAGTAAGATTATTGAATCGGGCAAGCATTGGAATCATCTGGGCAACGGTACTACCTGCATCAAAAATAATCGAATCGCCCTCATGAATCAATTTTGCCGCTTCTTTAGCTATCGCTTTTTTTTGCGCAGTATTGATATAAGTTTTATGATCAATCGCCCTATCACCAATTTCCCTATTCAACATAGCCCCACCATAAGTACGCAGGACTAAACCACTTTCATTTAGTTGTGTAAGGTCTTTGCGAATAGTGGTACCTGTTGTTTTAAAATGGGCGACCAATTCATCAACACTGACTTGCCCGTGATTTTGTAGATATTCTAAAATAGCTGTTTGCCGTTGCTTTACTTTCATACCCAGTTACCACCACTTATCATTGTTAACCAACAAAATAAATTTATTTTAAAAAATATTATACTTCATTATGAAAGAAAATACTTTTCAAAATAAAAGTTATTTATTTGTTGTTAATGCAATAGTAAGCGCGCTTTGTGAGGCAAGATCATAGGGAAAAATGTTTTCTGGAATAATATTCGATACCAACATCCCATGTAACTGTGGAATGGGTTTAGGTAAAGCAAACACGGTAATACCTTTCATGCGGACTGAATCAATCACGACCTGATTTTTGTCTAACGATACCGCAATTAAAACCCTTGGTTTAAAACGTTTGGTTTTACTTCGACCAACGCCTAAATACGCCCCTTTTTTTAAAGCTAAAAAAGCTTGATTAAAACGGCGAATTTGCAACCAACTAAATACAATTTGAATACACCAAGCAATTAAAGCAACAATAATAAAAGTGGTTGTCATATTCATATGCGCTTTTCCAGTATTGATTGAGTTAAACAGAGTGCGAAAGCATTAAACTTGCTTTCGCACTTTATTTTAACTAGAACATCACTTGACCGCCAGTAATGTTAATTGATTGCCCAGTACAATAAGAGGCTTTGTCACTTGCATAAAATAGCAGTACATTGAGCACATCTTGATAATCACACCCCCGTTTAAGTGGCACTTTATCAATATATACTTGCTCAACTTCACTCTCTGGAATGCCTAATTTTTTAGCATATTGTGGAATTAGCGATTGAAACATAGGTGATTTAAGCAAATTACCTAACATTAATGAGTTAACAGTAATGCCATGATCAGCAAGATCCAGGGCCAAAGATTGAGTTAAGCCAACACCACCAAATTTAGCCGCACTATATCCTGAATTATGTTTGCTTCCAACTTTACCTGATTTGGAATTAATTTGAATAATTCGCCCCGCTGTTTTATGTTCAATCATTACTTTGGCAAATTCCCGCGCACATAAAAAATAACCGGTGAGATTAACATTTACTGACAATTGAAAATCATTTAATGCAAAATTGGTAATTGGTGCCGCTCTGGCAATACCTGCACTGTAAACCATCAAATCAAGACGTTTAAAGCAACTATTAACATCTTGAGCTAATTGGATAACACTTTCTTCGTTGGTCGCATCGACACCAAAACCTTTAGCCGTACCTGAACCATGTTTTTGATTAATTGCTTGAGCTACTTTATTAGCATTATCTATATTTAAATCAGCGACAACAACTTGATAACCAGCATCAGCAATACCATGACATAAAAATTCACCGAGTGTTTGCCCACCACCTATAATGACCGCGACTTGTTTCATTTTTATATTCCTTCATTACTTAAAATTTTAATTTCATCATTTACATTAAGTTGAATTGGCAGTTTACCTTGTACATGCACTGTACCTGGCAATTCCGCTTGCTGATTACCATCAAACCTTAATGTGATATGACCTAATTCACGAAAATTAACGCTAGCAACATCACCAACAGAGGTGATTTGATAAATATGATTACCTAATTGTAATGATTGACCCACGGCGAGTTCCTGTTTTAAATCATCATGATTATGAATAAAACAGTAATCAGCTAAATCTGCTGGTGCGCCTTGTTTGAATAATATCAGCATCCCATCAGCTAAAGTAGCTTGCGCAAAGTCACCAATTTGATTAATAGTTGAATGATAAATAACCTTTGACATTATTAACCTTCTTTCTTCTTTAATGTGCGTTTATTCATTTCAAACTAGACAAAAGATCACAGCTTAAATATCTAGTTTTTCCCACAAATTATTGATAGATAAATAACGATACCGCCCAAGCAATAAGCACGGTTGGGGCGCCTGTTAAAAATCGACTAACCAAAACAGACGGTACGCCAACTCTAACCGTGTCTTGTTTAGCTTCGGCAAGTGATAAACCGACAGGAATAAAATCACATGCAGCTTGTGCATTAATTGCAAAAAGCGCAGGCAAAGCTAAATGCGGCGGAATATTGCCTAGCCCTATTTGTACACCAACTAAGGTACCAATGACTTGTGCAATAACGGCTCCGGGACCTAAAAATGGCGAAAGCAATGGGAAAGAACAAATTAAAGCTAAAATGACTAATCCAATGGGGTTATTGGCTAAAGGAACCAAACCATGAGCAATAAAATCACCTAATCCTGATGCAATAATGATACCGATTAAAGCTGATACAAAAGCCATAAAAGGTAAAATCGTTTTAAGGACAGTGTCGATAGTATCACGACCAGCTTGGAAAAAAACGGCCACTCCCGATCCCATTCCTATGCCGATTTTGGCCAGTAAACCATCACTCTGTTCAGTAATTTTTTTACGACAGTCATAGTGTTTAAACTCAGAATCTTTATTAGCTTTAGCTTGCTGCGTTTGCGTGACAGAACTCTCTTTAACTGTCTGTGAGTCCTTATCGATTAATTTAATGTTATTAGGTTTTACCGCAGAAACATAAATATCTTCAACAATATATTGAGCCAAGGGTCCAGATTTACCTGTAGCATGAATATTAATCGTAGGTACACGATTTTTTGGGTAAATACCACAACGTAACGTACCGCCACAGTCAATTACTGCAACACCGATTTCCTCTTTTGCTGGCTCACCTTCTTTAAAACCATCAATCGCTTCCCAACCCGTTAGTTGAACTAAAGTATCAACGATTGCCGGTCTTGTTCCTGCTGCAATGTAGACAATCTTTTTTCCTTCAATTACAGGTAGTTCCAAAGGTCCACCCCAACCTGCTTCGCCTTTTTCTATTCGAATAAATTTAGCCATTTTCGTTTCCTCTTTATCTTGATAGATGAATGTTATAGATGCACTTCTCTATCTAATTTAATCCCCATTTTTCTTTCAAAAACGGCAGTACAAAAATCGGTAATCCAACCTCGAAAGAAGTTTGTGACCAAACCAACAAGAAAATAACTAACCGCTAATGGACCTAATGGAAGATTCAACGTTGTTAGTCCAGCAGCAATACCTAAATACACAAACAGCTCACCAGGATTAACATGAGGAAAAAGTCCATTCATCGAGTGACAGCTATAAGAAGAAGCGGCATAGTAACTTGGCTTGTAATACTCTGGCATAAAACGCCCTAAACTTAATGTCATCGGATTACAAAAAACAAAGGTTCCAATTAATGGTAGTAGTAAGTACCGAGAAATTGGATTACCAGCGCAAGCCTGTGCTAGGCGTTCTATGCGATCTTGCCCAATAAATTTAATTACTGCATTCATCACAACCAGTAAAGAGATTAATAACGGTAAAATTCCTGTTACCATTCCTACTAATACTTTACCTCCCTCTTGGAATAGCCCTATAAACCATTCAGCACCAAATGAAATAGCGTCAATCATATTGCCTCCTATTAAGTTAAACTTTGTCGACATATTAACAACATTAAAAGAAAAAACTTTTATATAGATCACAATTTGAAACATTTTCTTTCATTTTGAAAGAAAATGTTTCAAAAAAAATGGGAGAACATAAAACAAGACAAAAATAATAGTTTGCTGAAATAGCAGTAATAGCTAAAAATAGTTGATTTTCATTGGACATTAACGCTGAGTTGGCGTAATTTTATATAAGAAAATTTATTTATTATTTAACCGAGGAGAATGTGTTATGGCTAAAACGACTAACTCTACAAAAAGCGCCAAAAAACTTCAACAAGCAGCAATTTTATTCCCAACTGATTTAGGTGAAAAAGCATCAAAAGATATCTCTAGTGCTATGAATTCAGTATTAGCTGATGTATTTGCTTTATATTTAAAAACTAAAAACTTCCATTGGCATGTAAGCGGTCCTCATTTTCGTGATTATCACTTAATGTTAGATGATCATGGTGAAGAATTATTTGCGATGACTGATCCTATCGCTGAACGCGTGCGTAAATTAGGTGGAACCACCCTTCGTTCAATCGGTCATATTTCAAAATTACAAAGTATTTCTGATAATGATGCTGATTTTGTTGAACCATCAGATATGCTTGCTGAACTCTGCCAAGATAATATTAAACTTACATCTCGTATGCGTGAAGCACACGATATTTGCGATAAATATAATGATACCGCTACAGCAAGCTTAATCGAAGAGTGGATCGATCAAACTGAAAGACGTGCTTGGTTCTTATTTGAAACAGGTCGTAAAATGGATTCTTCTGGTCATTAATATTTGTTATATTTAATAATAAATAACAATAATTAAGAGACACAAACTGTGTCTCTTAATTTTATAAGATATTAGGGAGAATAGAAAATGAGTAAAAAAATTGCGGTATTAGTAGGTAGTTTACGCAAGGATTCTTTTAACTTAAAAGTCGCAAAAATATTTCAAGAAATTGCACCTCCATCACTCTCATTACAACTAATTTCTATTGGTGATTTGCCTTTATATAATGAAGATATTGACACCGATACACCACCTTCATCTTACACCCGTTTTCGTCAAGAAATCGCAGCATGCCAAGGCGTAATTTTTGTCACACCTGAGTATAATCGAGGCTTACCAGCTGTTATCAAAAATGCTTTAGATGTGGGTTCTCGTCCTTACGGTAAAAGCGTTTGGTCGAAAAAACCAGCAGCAGTTGTTTCTATTTCACAAGGTGCAATCGGTGGATTTGGTGCAAATCATCAATTACGCCAATCTTTAGTATTTTTAGATATGCCGACACTACAACAACCCGAAGCTTATATTGGTAATATCAATTCATCATTCGATGAAAACGGCAATATAACGGCAAAAACTAAAGAATTCCTTTCTCTAATCATTAATAGCTATGCAAGTTGGGTTGAAAAACTCAATTAATAGTCCTTTATTTCCGTATTCACAGCCAATATAATTGGCTGTGAATATTTCGCCATTAAGTTAATGCCTTTACATGCCAATATTTTTCCCTAATTGTGAACAAGAATTATTACAACGAGCTGAATTAGCAGCCGGTTATACTTTTGCTGATATCGCAAAATATTTGAATATGCCGATGCCACAAAATCTTACTAAACAAAAAGGTTGGGTTGGCAATCTAATTGAAACTTTTTTGGGAGCAAATGCAGGTAGTAAGGCCGAACGGGATTTTGCTAGTTTAGGCATTGAACTTAAAACCATTCCCATTGATAACCAGGGAAAACCTTTAGAAACCACTTTTGTTAGTGTAGCCCCTTTGATGGCAAACCACGGGGTCATTTGGGAAACAAGTCATGTCAAATATAAATTGACTAAAGTGCTTTGGATCCCAATACAAGGAGAAAGAACTATTGCATTGGCAGATCGCAAAGTTGGTCGTCCTATTTTGTGGATGCCATCCCCCCAACAAGAACAACAGCTAAAACAGGATTGGCAAGAACTGATGGATATGATCACTCTTGGCCAAGTTGAAAAAATTACAGCTCGCTATGGAACCTATTTACAAATTCGCCCCAAAGCGGCTAACGGCCGTGCATTAACAGAAGCAATTGGTGAAAATGGTCAAATTATTTTAACTCGACCTCGCGGTTTTTATTTAAAAAAGTCATTTACTTGGCAAATTTTAAATAACGCAATTAAATAATATTACCACTCAGTTATTTTAATAAATGCTGTAATAAATACCATTAATTTACCACCAACAATATGATTGATAACACTGTAATGATTATCAAACTCTCTGTCCTATTTTTTACCAATCTTCTCACTTTGTTATTTAACTACACCTTATTTTTTACGAAAGCGATTTAGGTGGGATCAATTGTGTCAACAAAAAACAGACTAAGGATATTTTTAAGCATAATACTTGTCTGATTTTTACCTTAGGACTATCAGCGGTATTGCTGAAAAGTTATCTATTGCTAAAAAAGGTATTGTTATTTTCACTAAAAAAATATTCCAACATTTAAACAATGTGTTTAAATTATTAGCTCAAAACGTGTTGCGGCTATCACTATAATGGTCTTTTTTACTAACAAGTTACTGTTGGTTGTATTGTATGCTTTTTACTAAAATTATTAGCGTTGTTACCATTTTCACTATCGCATTGATATGCTGCATAAATGCATAACAAATTTTATTTATAACAGATAAAACAGCGTCCATATTTGGTAATTTTACTGCTAATGTTAAAGGTACATTATTGCCGCTGTTATTAGTGGTTTGCCATTGTATATTTTACGGTGCTGGTTTTGCTATTTTTTGTTTTATCAGGCATTAAAGAAAAAGTTTTACCAAAAACGGATTGTGCAAGCTTATCGTTGTTCATAAAATTATTAGTTAAATTATTCAAGTGACAGTAAAAGAGTTATCAGTTTTATTAAGCTGATAACTCAAATACATCTAATGATTAGGCAAATCACCGACCCAAAAGTCGATTTATAGTGAATTAATTTATTTGATATTGAACATTAATATTTTTGAGTTGCGTTGATAATTGTAAAGTTGTTTCTTTTTAATCGGCAAATCATCAACTTCAGCTGGATTGAACCCTTTTTCTCTAAACCAATGAATACTCCGGGTTGTGAGTACAAAAATTTTTTCCAATCCTAGATTAGTGGCGCTTTCAGCGATTTTTTCGATCAACAGATCGCCGCGCGATGAATTTCGATACTGCGGATGGATAGCAACGCAAGCCATTTCGCCCATTTTTTCTTCGGGATATGGATAAAGTGCTGCACAACCAATAGTCATATTATCACGTTGAATGATTGTAAATTTATCAATTTCCATCTCTAACTGTTCTCGTGAACGTTTAACTAAAATGCCTTGTTCTTCAAGTGGACGAATAAGTTCTAAAATACCACCAATATCGTTGATTGTTGCTGTGCGAATTTGTTCAGAATGTTGCATTGCTACTTGTGTACCAATGCCATCACGCGAGAATAGTTCTTGCAAAATTGCGCCATCGACTAAATAACTGACTAAATGACTTCGTCTTACGCCATTGCGACAAGCTTTCGATGCTGCCCGTAAAAATCGAGCTTCGCTCGAAAGCGGCTTTCCATGCTGTTCTTTTTGATTAACATAGTTATCAGCATCAATAGGAAAAAGATCTGTAATTACTTTACCCTGTTCGTCAAGCACCCCCTGCTCAGCGCAAAAACTAATTAATTTATCGGCTTTCAAACGTATTGCAACTTCGGCTGCAACATCTTCTGAAGATAAATTAAAACTTTCCCCTGTTACCGATACCCCCACAGGTCCAAGTAATACAATTGAACCGCGATTTAATTGCTCATCTATCGCTTCAAAGTTAATTCGGCGAATTTTGCCTGTATGGCAATAATCAATACCATCATCAACACCAAGTGGCTGAGCAATAACAAAATTGCCACTTACCACATTAATATGCGCACCTTGTAATGGCGTATTATTTAAGCACATTGATAGACTGGCTGTAATATTGAGCTGCAATAGCCCTGTAACTTGTTTAACAATATCTAGCGTGTTGGCATCAGTAATTCGCGTATTCTTATGATAGTTAGGTTCAATATTATGATGTTTAAGTGATTCGTCAATTTGATTACGTGCACCATTAACTATAACCAGTTTTATACCAAGACTGTAAAGCAACCCGATATCACTAATAATGCTTGAATAATTATTACTTTTTAATACCGCGCCTGTTAATAAAATTACAAACGTTTTTCCATGATGAGCATTGATATAAGGTACTGAATGTCTTAGCCCTTCGACTAATTCAGTTGTTCTTTCTTTCATCTTAATCACCGTTATCAAAATGAATATTTATTCACATTTATTGTAATTTTATTTATTTTTAATTTAATGGCAAGTAATATTTTCAAAATCGATTAAAAGCTAAAAATTAGACAAATTAAGATCAACGAACATAAATTGATCATAACTGTATTTAACAATAACCACTAAGACCAACCATATTGATTAACAAATGCAGTGATAAACTTGAACTTTAAACCATAGCATCAAATAGGCATGCTTTTTTTAAGCATGCCTTATCATGTTTCATGATTATTAGACAGACAACCCAATAGGTTTAAGAAATGATCTATAAATTATTTTTTGATTGAGCAACTTTTTAATTATTTATCCGTAATTGTATGCGATACGTTAAAAACGGTTCGGTAACGCATCAATACAACAATAGCCAATATGGTACCAATCCCCGCTATTATGGCATCACTCAACATAACATAACGTAAACCCAAATTAGTTGATACCCAGCCAATTAAAAACGGGATTATGGCGGTTGCAATACTGGAAGAAGTAAAAAATATACCCAGCACTTTACCCTTACCTGATGGAAAAAATTCAGCCATGGTGGTGAGTGCAAGTTGTAAAACGCCGCCTGCCGCAGTAAAACCAAGTACAAAACCACCGATCATACATAATGCAGGGGTTGGGTTAAAATACATTACTATCAACATGATAGTTGAAAGTAGTGGATAAAACACAACAATATACACAGGTTTAATTAAGCTTTTCACCAAAAGTGAAGTTAAAAATACACTGGCAAGTGTCCCAATACCATAAGAAGAAAAAGCTTGTACTGCACCCGAAGAATCCATACCCGCAACTGTTTGTGAAAAATCTTTTAAACAAGACGAAACCAGATAAAAGGTCGCGGTTGAAGTGAAACCAATGATGATAAAACAGATACCTTCTATCCAAAAATTAGCCTTTTGTTTTAAAACAGGCGTTGTTTTTTCATTTTTTTCTAGATTCTCTAGCTCTTGCTCTGGCGTGAGTTTGTGGTTTGGAAAAGGCATCTTAAACACTATCAATGCATTTAACCCTAAAATAACGCAACAAAAAATGAATGACCAACCATAATATGCTTGGTTAGCCATAATCATGCCGACAATGATAGGCAACAAGGATTGCCCTGCTGCAATAGCTGCTTTAATTAAAATAGATGCTGAGCCCGGTGATTTAGGAAAAGCTTCCATAAGCGCTGGATAAGTACCGGCATCAAGTGTTGAGTTGGCAATGCCACCTAAAATAGCAAACATAAAGGCAATTTGTACACTCGGGCTAACTAAAATTCCTAGTAGAAAACCGATATAAAACAATCCACCTAAAACAATGAAGGGTTTACGACCAAGTCTGTCGGATAACGATCCCATAATAAATAATACTAATAATCGGCCTATACCCAATCCCATCATCACGTTGTAAACACTTTGCTTTGCTTCGCTGATCAAATTTAATTGTACTGCCGTGAGTACCTCTTTATTTAAAGTAAACAGATAAGCAGATTGTGGGTTAAATTGAGCAGCTAAATAATCAATATTTAATCCCAAAATAATCGCGCCCATTCCATGCACAAAGTAGTTGATATATAAACAACTTGCTGTGCCCCAATATCGGTTTTTCATTCCTCAATTCCTATATATATCAAAAAGGTATTATTTTTAATTTTGTTTTAATATTGAACACAAATACTTAAATCAATCATTATATTTTTGTAATATCAATAACGTTTTTAAATCGATAAAAAACAATTGAACCTAAGATTAAACTTAATGACGCAATAAAAAAATCAATCAAAATTGCATAACTAACATCAATCATAGCAAGTTTTGGCACAATCAGTGGAATAACCACAAAAGATAATCCACTAAAAGTATACATACAACCAACAGCAAGGCCTTTACGGCTTGGAAACATTTGTTGCATTACCACTAAAGTTAATTGAAGTACACCACCGGCTGCGGTAAATCCCATACCAATTGCTGCAATAACGCACATAACAGGTGAAATATTAAAATAAAAAATAATCAGAACAATAGCTGACAATGCAGGTAATATTATGATGCAAAAGATAGGTTTCAAAAAATGTTTAACGACAAAAGCAGTCACAAATACCGATATAATCGATGCGGTACTGTAATAGCTAATTAATTGTTTAGCATCAAGGTCACTCATATTTACGCCTTCAGTTGCAATAGTTGGCAACCATTGCAAAATAATGACAAATGTTGCTGTTGTAGTAAATCCCATAATGATCAATAAAATGCCTTCAAATGCAAATTTAGGATGGCTTTTGAAATAGTTCTCTGAACCTTGGCCACCTTTAATTGAAGTATCTTTGTGAGGAAATTTTTTAGGTAATAATAATATGCCATTTATCACTAAATAGGCCGTAAAGCCAAGAAAAGCCCAACCATACCAAATTTGATTAGTGTCAAAAAAAGTAACGATAAAAGGAAGTACTAAAGTCCCAATAGAAATAAACGCTTTTATTAACACACTTGCTGAACCGGCAGAACTTGGAAAGCATTCAGTCAATGCAGGCATGGAACCTGTGTCTAAAAAAGAATTCCCCGCCCCAACTGCAATGGCCAGACAAAAAGCGAGATGAATGTTGGTACAAAATATCATACCAATAAAGAAAACCGCGTAACACGCCATACCGAGGAAAATAAAAAGCTTACGACCAAATTTATCTGAAAGTATTCCACCAACAAACATTAAAAAGATTTTTCCAATACCTATACCTGAAGCAACATAGCCTAATCCAATAAGATCTGTGTTAAGCTGTTTTGTAAGATCAATGGAAAATTGCATAATCACAATTAGTGCAATACTTTGAATGATATAATTAGCGTAAATAGACCCGACAATTCCATAAGAATTGACTTTTAACGTATCCATTTGTCGTACTCCATATTTGAAATATATTTAAAACTAAACTGTTAATCGAATTCAATATACAAGTATTAATATTAATCTAAAAGCGATAACTATTAATTTATTAAGAATATTTTACTGATATTACTTTACCAACTCTATGATGGTTAACAAAACCAATAGATGAGGCAGATAAATTAGTAAAACCCGATAACTTTTCATAAAAAATACCACATAATAATGTGGTATTTTATCTAGGTTTAGGCAAAACAAGTTGATTAATTATTCAACATTTCAAGCATTTGGCTTAAAATTTGATGTTCATCTTGATCGACATTAACAACATAATGGGCGGCATCATGATATAAAGGCAATCGTTCCGCTACGACTTTTTCCATTTCATCTACAATTGATAAACCCGTAAGAGAAGGACGCTGAGCAATATTTGGATCTTTCATTAAACGAGCTGCTAACGTCGCCGCTGGCGCAGAAAGAAAGATAACAATACCATTTTGTTTCATAAATTGGCGATTATGATCCGCTAAAACCATTCCACCACCTGTAGCAATGACCCGATTAGGTTTTGCTGTATCAATCAGTACTTGGCTTTCTCTTGCCCTAAACCCTTCCCAGCCCTCTTTTTCAACAATTTCGGCCACTGTTTTTTGGGTGGTTTCGAGTAAATGACAATCTGTATCAATGAAAGAAAACGATAGCTTATTTGCTAACATTTTTCCCATTGTTGTTTTGCCAGCTGCTCTTGCGCCGACGAGAAAAATTGGTTTATTCATATTGGGTCCTTTCAGATTGACAGATCTCAGAATATTTTGTCTATGCTAGTGATTCACTTTATCTTTTGCAACATTTTTTTTACATTTAATCTTGTAAAAATAAATACTATTGATTTATATGAATATGTTTTTCATAGAACTGTCAAAGAATGTAAAATAATATTTACACCAATAAGATTATTAAGTCATTCATATTACAAAAAATAACCGCTAGCACAGTTTTTCTAGACCTCGAAAATAAAGTTCAGTGGCAATGGATTGGTGTAATCGCCATTGAATCACATCAAGATCTGGATTGACTTTTTTAAACTCTTCATATGTCATGAAGTAACGAATAGTATTACTGCCAACCCGATCATTAATGCCTTTAATGATAAGATTGATTTTATCGTGGCGAATTTTTTTTAATTCTTGCATCGCTGTTGCTACAAATTCAGGAACAGGCAACTTACCGCTTTCCCAGTCATGCCAAGTTTTAATGTCTGTTTTACCAATATATTCACTCGCTTCTAGCACTTTTAACATCAAAAAACGACGATAAGCTTGCAATTCAAGATTTGTCATAAATACTCCTTGTATTCACATTGTGAAATTACAAAATTCATTAAATTTATATCCAGGCAATCAATATGTCAGAATAATAGAACAATATGATCAATGTTCTAACATACATCAAATTAACATTGATAAGATGTATGTTATTTTTTCAATATTTATTTTGCTGCTAGCGCGTCTATTACCGCTTGTTTTGCTCGTTGAGACAGTTCTTTTCCTGTCCAAATTTTAAATTGTGCATTTGCTTGACCAATAAACATCTCACGACCAGAAATTGATTCCCAGCCCGCGTTGTGAGCTTCTTGTCTAAATTTTGTGTTATAGGGTGTATAGACAATATCATAAGCCAATCCCTTTCCTTTAAACCATGCTTGTTCATAAGGTGTTTGGTCTTCAAATTTTCCTTGCATGCCTAATGGGGTTGAGTTAACAATGATTTGAGCCTCAACTTTGCTACGATCTTCCCAATCAACAATTTTAAGGTTGAACTCTTTGGCTAGTGCTTCGGGTAGTTCTTTAGAAATATCACTAACGGTAATATCGGTATAACCGAGATCCTGCAAACCCACTACAGCAGCGCGAGCTGCGCCCCCAGCGCCTAACAATAAAACCTTTTTATATTCGGCAGGTAATTTTTTTTGTCTTAATGGCTCCATAAAACCAACAATATCAGTATTGTCACCACAAAGCTTGTCACCATCCCAATAAACTAAATTTGCTGCGCCTGCTTTTTTAACATGATCAGTAACATAATCTAAATAAGGAATAATTGTTTGTTTATGAGGAATAGTGACACATAAACCGCGAATATTTAGTAATCGAACCGATTTGAACAGGTTAGGTATCTCTTCTGGAGGCGTTGGAAATGCAACCAATACAGCTGGAATATTATAATCTTGAAACGAAGTAGTGTGAATTAATGGGCTCATTGTATGCCCTAACGGATAACCGATAATGCCATAGATGTCATATGGCTTAAACTGGTTCATATAATCTCCTTGAAAGTTAGAAAATTAAATCAAAAAATATATTTATCATTTAGTATTAAAGCATATTTATTATAAAATAAAACGATTTTTGTATTTAACTAAAGTAAAGCTCGTTATAAAATAGAAGCAAATTGATAGGTACCTTTATCTTTTTATATCAATCGTTGCTCATAGTGAACTTATTTTTAGTCTAAAATAAGATAATACTTGAGAATCTTTGCATAACAGCGTATACTTCGCTACCTCATTATTATGGGTGTAGTGTGAGAGGTTAGACTGCTTCTCAAATAGAACTGCAGCAAACTAAAAGCCTGACGAGGTTAATTCCATTAACATATTACGCCCAAGGCTTAAGCATAGAAATTTCGGAGAATTATTGACATGTCACGAGTATGCCAAGTAACAGGAAAAAAACCTTTAGTAGGGAATAATCGTTCTCATGCGATGAATGCTACTAAACGTCGTTTTCTACCAAATCTTCAAACTCACCGTTTTTGGGTTGAGAGTGAAAAACGTTTTGTAAAATTACGTATATCTGCTAAAGGTATGCGAACTATCGATAAAAAGGGTATTGATGCAGTTTTAGCTGAACTTCGTGCCCGTGGTGAAAAGTACTAATAAGGAAACCATATCATGGCTAAAGGTGTACGTGAGAAAATTAGATTAGTTTCTTCTGCTGGTACCGGTCATTTTTATACCACTAGCAAAAACAAAAGAACCATGCCTGAAAAGATGGAGATCAAAAAATATGATCCTGTTGTTCGTCAGCATGTTGTTTATAAAGAAGCTAAAATTAAATAGTTTTGTATAAACGAGAAACCCAGCAAATGCTGGGTTTTTTTATATCTATCTAAAAACAAAAAATATAATTAATATCAAAAATATTACATCAATTGATCTTTATCTTCTATTAGAAAATAACCGAGCACTATTTCCGTTATTAATAGTATTATTTTTAAGTCAGTTTATAATTACTACCTGACTAGACGGCTATTTATGATGAATCATCATTTTTCTAGTTAAAATAAAAGCTTCCATTTTTATAAACAGAAGCTTTTGATAGTAATACACTAATACCTAGATTATTTTAAATATTTTTGTTCATAAGCTCTGGCTTTTGTATCATCAAATGCATTTTCCCAACGTGCAATAACAATTGCCGCTAATGCATTACCAACCACATTAACAACAGTTCGACCCATATCTAAAATACGCTCGACTCCCATAATATAGCCTATACCTTCTAGTGGTATACCGACACTTCCGAGTGTTGCAGATAGCACTAATATTGAAGCACCAGGTACGCCAGCAATACCTTTAGAGGCTATCATTAGAGTAATAACAATAATAATTTGATCTATAATGCTTAAATCCATACCAAATAGCTGAGCTAAGAAGATAACGGTAATACTTTGGTATAAAGTCGATCCATCTAAGTTAAATGAATAACCGGTTGGAATAACAAAACTGGTTATCGCTTTAGGCGCGCCATAAGCTTCCATTTTTTCGATGATTTTTGGCAATGCTGTTTCAGAGCTGGCCGTTGAAAATGCAATGACTAATTCTTCTTTTAAAATTCTCAGTAATTTAAAAATACTAAATTTACAGAGTTTACACACAATACCTAATACTACTATGGTAAAAACAATCATTGCCGAATATACGGTCAAAATTAGTTTGAATAGTGGTAATAAAGATTCGAATCCATATTTAGCCACCGTGACAGTAATAAGAGCAAATACCCCAATTGGCGCATAACGCATGATCATATTTGTCACTTTGAACATGGTATCAGAAACAACTTTTAAGAAGAATACAAATGGTTCGCGTTGTTTATCTGGTAAAGACATTAAACCTAAACCAAAAAACACACAGAAGAAAATTACAGGTAAAACCGCACCATCCGTCATTGCTTTAAAAATATTGGCAGGAATCATGTCTAAAATCATAACAATAAGGCCATGAGGTTTTCCACTTAGTTCCTCCGCTGCTTTTGCATATTTACTCACATCAGTTGTGGCTAAAGTTGAAGAGTCAATACCTGCACCTGGCGCGAAAACATTGCCCCATAAAAGACCCAATAAAATAGCGATGGTAGTAATTATCTCAAAATAGAGTATTGTTTTAAACCCTAACGTCCCTAATCGTTTTGAGCCGCCGATACCTGCAATACCAAGTGTTAATGTACTTAATATAATAGGTAATACAATCATTTTAATTAAACGAATAAAGATATCACCCGCAGGTTGGAAAATATTAACGATAGAGAATTGATAATAAGAATGTAAAGGGTGAGTTGGAACAGAAAGTTCGAACAGATAAGCCCCCATTGCTACACCTAAGATCAAGGCAATTAAAATTTGCCACGCAAGATTTGTTAAAATTTTTTTTATAAAAAATGACATCAAATACTGTTCCTTTTCCTGATTTTCTAAAATAAAAAAGGATTAGCTATATTAACTAATCCTTTTTAATAATTAAAAATTATTCTTCGGATTCCTCTAATGAATCAGTCCGTTGTTCACCTTGGTTCGAGGGAAATTCAGACTCGTTATCATCATCCTCTGTTTCAGCAATTCGCTGCAATCCGACAACTTTTTCACTTTCAGCCGTTCGAATAAGCATAACACCTTGCGTATTTCGACCAACAATGCTCACTTCTGATACACGCGTGCGAACTAACGTTCCTGCATCAGTGATCAACATAATTTGATCGGTTTCATCAACTTGTACAGCTCCAACAACTGCTCCATTTCGCTCACTGACCTTAATAGAAATTACACCTTTAGTTGCGCGTGATTTAGTTGGATATAATTCTTGTTCAGTACGTTTACCATAACCGTTTTGAGTAGCAGTTAAAATTGCGCCATTACCTCGAGGAACAATGAGTGAGACTACTTTATCATCACCTTCTAATTTAATACCCCGAACACCGGTCGCAGTTCGTCCCATGCAGCGAACTTTATTCGCCGGGAAGCGAACAACTTTACCATTAGCTGAAAATAACATAATGTCTTCTGTATTAGAGATTTGAGAGACTTCGTCATCATTATCTGTCTCATCAACAATTACATCATCATTGAGCTCTTCATCATCAACGGTATCTGATGTTTCATTACTTGTTAGATCCACACCGATAAGTTCATCATCATCACGTAGGTTAATGGCGATAATCCCACCACTACGAGGACGACTAAATTCAATTAGTGAGGTTTTCTTAACTGTACCTTGTGCTGTTGCCATAAACACACAATGTTCGTCATCAAATTCCCGAACCGGTAAAATTGCAGTAATACGCTCATCTGCTTCAAGTGGTAATAGATTAATAATTGGACGACCACGAGAACCACGACTTGCTTCAGGTAATTGGTAAACTTTCATCCAATATAATCGACCACGGCTAGAGAAACAAAGAATTGTATCATGCGTATTGGCGACCAGTAGTTTTTCAACAAAATCTTCTTCTTTAATTTTGGTTGCCGATTTACCTTTACCACCACGACGTTGTGCTTCATAATCAGAAAGCGGTTGATATTTCACATAGCCTTGGTGAGAAAGGGTAACAACCACGTCTTCTTGCGCGATAAGATCTTCAATATTAATATCAGCACTGCTAGCTGTGATTTCAGTTCGTCTTGCATCTTGGAATTGATCTCGAACCGCTTCGAGCTCTTCACGAATGACTTCCATCAATCTTTCTGGACTTGCTAAAATATGCAATAGTTCACCGATTTGAATAAGTAACGCTTTGTATTCATCAAGAATTTTTTCGTGTTCAAGACCTGTTAAGCGATGTAAGCGTAGATCTAAGATAGCTTGCGCTTGTGCTTCAGATAAATAATAGTGACCATCACGAATACCAAATTCTGGTGCTAATTCTTCTGGTCGCGCAGCATCATTACCCGCTTTTTCAAGCATTGCAGCGACATTACCTAACTGCCAAGCTTGCGCCAATAATTTAGTTTTCGCTTCGCTTGGCGTTGATGCAGCACGAATTAACTCAATAACAGGATCGATATTGGCAAGTGCTATTGCTAAACCTTCTAAAACATGGGCACGTTCACGAGCTTTACGGAGTTCATATATCGTTCGGCGCGTAACCACTTCACGGCGATGAAGCACAAATGCTTCAATCATTTCACGTAAGTTTAATAGTTTTGGTTGCCCTTTATGTAAAGCAACCATATTAATACCGAATGAAACTTGTAGCTGCGTCAAAGAGAAAAGATTATTTAATACCACTTCAGCAACAGCATCGCGTTTAACTTCGATCACAATACGCATCCCATCTTTATCTGATTCATCGCGTAGTGCTGAAATACCTTCTACTTTTTTATCTTTGACTAACTCAGCTATCTTTTCTATTAACTTTTTCTTGTTAACTTGATATGGAATTTCATTAACAATAATCGTTTCACGACCTGAATGGTCATCAACTTCAATGGTTGCTTTTGAGCGGATATAAATGATACCTCGACCGGTACGGTAAGCATTTTCAATCCCCTTACGACCATTAATTAACGCTGCCGTTGGAAAATCAGGCCCATGAATATGCTCCATCAAACCATCAACAGAAATGTTTTCATCTTCAATAAAAGCAAGGCAACCATTAATCACTTCAGATAAATTATGTGGTGGAATATTCGTTGCCATACCAACTGCAATTCCTGATGAACCATTAATTAATAAGTTAGGGATACGTGTTGGTAACACGTCTGGAATCATCTCGGATCCATCATAGTTAGGTGAAAAATCAACGGTTTCTTTATCAAGATCCGTTAATAATGCACCTGCAAATTTTTGCATACGAATTTCGGTATAACGCATTGCAGCAGCAGAGTCACCATCAACTGAACCGAAGTTTCCTTGCCCATCAACTAACATATAGCGTAATGAAAATGGCTGTGCCATACGCACAATCGTATCATAAACAGCAGAATCACCATGAGGGTGATACTTACCGATGACATCCCCAACAACACGCGCTGATTTTCGATAAGGTTTATTCCAATCATATCCAGCTTCGTTCATGGCAAATAAAACCCGACGATGAACCGGTTTTAAACCGTCACGCACATCGGGTAAAGCACGCCCAACAATGACAGACATTGCATAGTCAAGATAAGAGGATTTTAATTCATCTTCAATATTAACGGGGGTTATCTCTTTGGCTAGTTCGGTCATAACACCATGTTCTCTTATTAATTTAGATCATCAAAATAGCTTATAATTATAGCATAAAAACACTATTAATGCAGAACTAAACTGTTTTTATTTCAACTTATTCACCATGAATAAACAATGTATTTTCAATTAATTGGCACAAGCAGTTTAGAATCATTGCATGCATCTCGTAAGCCATCACTTTTTTATAGGAGGGAACTCTAATTTCAATATCATTTTGGCTAAGTAAACCAATCACTTCACCACCATCAAAAGCGGTAAGTGCAACAATTTTCATATCTTTAATCACCGCCTCTTGTACCGCCCGTATAATTGATCGACTGTTACCTTGGCAAGTTGCTATAATCAAAATATCACCTTGTTGACCCAAGGCTTGAATTTGACGTGCGTAAACTTCTTCATGAGTGGCAATAGCGCTTAATAATACATTATCAGAAACTAAAGCTAAGGCAGGAATACTGGGTCTTTCTATATTAATGCTAGTCATCAATCGTGAGGTAAAACTTTGAACGTTTGCAGCGGAAGAACCATTGCCACAACTCATAATTTTATTGCCATTAAGTAAACCTTGAACAATGATATTGGCTGCTTTTTCGATTGATGAACCTAAAGACTCCGCCATTACAATTTGTGTTTGAATACTTTCAGTAAAATAATTTTTAATTAAATCTTGCACGTTTTTCACCTAATAATTAAAACGCATTAATAATCCATTGTTGATTTTTACCTGTTATGGCAAAAATATCAAACCTAAACTCGGTATCTTCAATATTCAAATTTTCAGATAGCATCCAAAGTTGTGCTGCTTGCTTAATTTTCGTTTGTTTACTTAACGTTACCGTCATCGCAGCATCGCCAAAATTAGCATTTTTTCGATAACGTACTTCAACAAAAACCAGACATTGCTTATCTTGCATAATTAAATCAACTTCACCTAAGGGATATTGACTATTTTTAGCAATTAATAAAAGCCCTTGTTTAAGTAAGTATTGGCAAGCGATATTTTCATAATGCTTGCCAATTTGTTTATTCTTCGCTTGTTGTGGTAGTTTGAGTTGAACCATGAATATATTGTTGCCAAGACAATGCTCTTGTCACTTCACACTGATTACTTGTCGATAATTTTCCTGTCATTCCATCTAAAAAATTAGGTTGATAAGAATCTAATTGATTAAAGCGGTTTGCCAGTCTCCATGCATCAATGCCCATCGCGTATAAACGCAATAATGAATAATCTTTCTGAATATTGCTTGGTATTATTTCTAACATATTATCGGTGCGATTAATGATCATTGGAATATCAGCATATTCCGTTTTATTCATATCGTAGTTAAAATCATTAGATGCATTGGCTACATGGCTTTTTGAACTGGTATAAATCATTATCTGAGATAAGTTAGTTCCCGATTTAGCCGCCCCCATATCTAACATAGGTTTAATTAGGGTTAGTTCATCATAAGAAGAGTAGATATAAATAGCATCAAAACTAGCTGATTGTTCAGGCGGTACCGGCTGAGTAGTTGCATCATTGATTAAAATAGGTGAGCCACTCAGGCTGATTCCACTATTTTGATTCATATTCGCACTTAATGAACTTTTATTGCCAAAATATTGCACATAAGCTTGAGAATTATTAGCAGATAATTGTGACCACTGTTTAGCAAAAGTTTGCGCGACACGTTTGCCTAAATCATTTTGTGGCACAAGCAGTAGGGGTTTCACCTTACTTTGCGCATAAATATGATCGGCAGCATCCTTTGCTTCATCTTCTGGTGATAGTGCAAAAAAGCACATTTTATTCGTCGATATTGTATTATTATCAACTTTATTGAGTGCTAAAACCGGTATGCTTGGTGCTAATTGTTTTATTTTAACAACTTCATCTTTGAGCAAAGGACCAACGATGAGTTCAACATTTTGCTCTTTTGCTTGCTGAATAAGTGTATCCATTGGCGCACTTGTTGTGTCGAGTAAAACGACATTTTGCTGTGGTTCTTGCGGGAAGAACTTTATTGCATCACTGTAACCTTGCTTAATTGTGTCGCCGAATATACGTGATGAACCATTTAATGGTAATAATAAAGCTACTTTTTTCGCATTCGTGTCTGCGGCAGCTAAGGTCTGCTCACCAGTCAATATTGGTAGGATATTTTTAGCTGGATGATCTGGATACTGGGTTAGCCAATCAGCAACAGCTTGTTTTAATGCTTGCTTTTGTTTTTGCGTTTTCTCGGCTATCACTTCTGGTGTATCACCTTCTTGCGTAGTGGGAGCTTTACTGTTGTTTGTGTACGCATAACTTAAATTAATCCAACCTTGTAAAATGCTGTCATCTTCGTTGACAACAATTGAATTAATTTCATTTACGTTTAACTTGCTAAAGAAATTCCAAGTATTATTTAGTATCTGTTTTTTTTGATTTTCTGGCGCATATTTTTCTAATTCAGTATAGTCATGAGCTTGTGCATTAATCTCTTTATTTTTTTCATCACTACTGAGTTTAATAGTATAGTAACGGTATAACTGAGCTTGAGTTAAGCCTTGAGTAGAAAATTGATTAAAATCAAATGACTTTCCTGATTTTACTGCAATTTCACCAAGTAATAATGTTCGCTCTTGTTGTTGCTTAGCATCAAGGTGGGATGATATTTGCGATAGTAATCCATCAGCTTTAGCTAGTTGATTTTCTTTCACTAAAGCCTGAATAGCCATTAACTGCCAATTGGTTTTGGCGTAACCAGAACTTTTATCAGCTTGTGATAAATAATAACTAGAATTTTTATTCTGGTCATAATCAGTCATTACTTGTGGCTTATTGGCAGGACATCCAGCCAATAAGGTAAACAATGTAAGTATTAGCATTGCATAAAAGGACCGTTTTAAATTCATACACCTATTCTCTTGTAATTTGTTATCCCCAAATCCGCTGTACGTGCACAGTAATTTCTTCGCGATCATGATATAACTGTTTAGCCTGAATTTGGACGTTAATTTGTTTACCATTTAATTCTTCATGAAGTAGCAACAAGTTTTGTGTTACTTCTTCATATCGCTTTTTCATTGGTAATTTCAGGTTAAAAATGGTTTCTCGACACCAACCATTAATAAGCCATTTGGCAATTAATTGTGTTACTTTAGTTGGTTTTTCAACCATATCACAGACCAACCAATAAATATTATGCTTTTTTGGCACAAATTTAAAGCCATCTTCACGATAATGTTTTACTTGTCCTGTTTCCATCAATTTTTTATCCATTGGACCATTATCAATGGCATAAACCATCATATTTCGTTTAACGAGTTGATAAGTCCAACCGCCTGGACAAGCACCTAAATCGACCGCATTTAAACCACCTCTTAATCGTTCATCCCATTCTTCGTATGGAATAAAAATATGGAAAGCTTCTTCCAATTTTAAGGTAGAACGGCTAGGCGCATCGCTTGGAAATTTTAGCCGAGGTATCCCCATATAAAATGGCGAATTATTTTGACTTAACGAATAGCCAATATAGCAACTCTGACTATTAATAAAGAATAGATGAATGACGGGCCTTGATGGATTTTCCACTTTCAATAAGATACGTTTATGTCTTAAAGCTTGACGAAGAGGAACAGTAAATTTACGACAAAATCCTATCAGTTCTTTTCCTTCATTAGTATCAGCTACTTCTACCCGTAAATCACCGGCTTTCTCTATTAAGCCTGATAATGAATCTATGATGGGAGAAATACGGTCATGGTTAGGTAGATCGGTTAATAGATCACCGGCTGCAAACATTTGCCGCGCAAAAATTAATGTTCGAAAAGATAACGTTTTAATCAAGTGTTGAGCATCGCCATCTTGGTAGCATTCAAAAATAACATAACCACTATTTTCTTTTACTTTAGCAAAACCAAATACTGCTTTTTGTGATGCTTTATCAGTGATTTCAGCCGCACACTCTTTTTCGAATCCTTGGCGACAATACAAAATAATTTTATTTAGTTTTTGCATATTGTAATTTTTACTCTTCTTCTCAACACGATTTAATGAGCGGATATTAATCAGATTGTACACTATCTGTATATAAAGGAGCTTCACCTTTAGGGCGCGTTTTAAAACGTCTATGTAACCACATATATTGTTCCGGCGCTTTTAAGATTTCATGCTCAATGGCTTTATTCATAAACGTGGCAGCAAGTACATCATCATCGATTGGATAACCTTCAAGCACAGGCGTTACATCAACAATATAGTGACCTTTTTTTTCACGTTTAGGTGTAAACGGTATAATTGCAGGTTGCCCCAGCTTAACGAGAATTCGAGTTCCGATTGTGGTTGCTGCTTTTTCAACAGAAAATAATGGTGCAAATACACTATTTTTAGGGCCATAATCATGGTCTGGCGCGTACCAAAGTAATTCACCATTTTTTAATGCCCGAATCATACCTTTGGTATTGTAACGATCTAACATATATTTGTTTGATTTTAGTCGGCCTTTAAGCTGCACATAGTCCATTACCAGATTATCATTAGGACGATAAACGCCAACACCTGGGTGACTCATACCTAAAATTCGAGCACCTAATTCGAGTGTTAAGAAATGAATTCCAATTAATAAAACACCTTGTCCTGATTGCTGTACCTTTGTAATATAATCATCACCCACTATAGAAGAATGCTTAGCTAAACGTCTATCGGACCAAAACCAAGCCATACCCGTTTCAAAAATAGCTAATCCAGTCGAAATAAAATTATCACGCAGTAGCGCGTCGCGTTCTTGTTGTGATTTGTCGGGAAAACAAAGTTTAAGATTTTGTTTTGCAGTTTCTTTTCGCTTCCCAATTAACTTCATTGAAAGTAAACCTAATGATTTACCTAGTTGATAAATTATTGGATAGGGTAACAATACCAATAAATATAAAAAACCAATTCCTAACCACGTTAACCAGTAACGAGGATGTAATAAATGCTTAGTAAAAACGGGACGAATTTCCTGATTTTGACTCATATTAAGATCAATTAATGATTTAAACAAAGTTAACTATTATATACCAATCTTGGCTCAATATGCAGGAAAATAACATTCCGATTGACAAAATCGGCTATTGTTACATGATGCGTTCAATCATAAAAAGAGAGATTAAAAAAAATATTGGGATTAATTTGATTAATCCCAATAATACTATTGTTAACTTATGTATGAGTAAAAAAATAGATTAAACGTATTTTTTATCATAATACTTCAACATACTTTACACTGCGACTGGCGCCTTGATGGCAGGATAAGGATCATAATCAACAATCTCAAAATCCTCAAATTCGTAATCAAAAATTGTTGGCGGTTTACGCTTTATCAATAATTTTGGTAATGATCTTGGCTCTCGACTTAATTGCAGCTTAGTTTGATCCATATGATTTGAGTATAGATGGGTATCCCCTCCCGTCCAAACAAAATCACCAACCTCCAAATTACACTGCTGAGCAATCATATGTATTAAGAGTGAATAACTTGCAATGTTGAACGGTAATCCCAAAAATACATCACATGAGCGTTGATAGAGTTGACAAGAAAGTTTACCTTGCGCAACATAAAATTGAAAAAATGCATGACATGGTGCTAATGCCATTTGATCAAGTTCACCGACATTCCATGCAGAAACTATCATACGCCTTGAATCAGGATCATTTTTAATTTGTTCAATTAATTGAGTAATTTGATCTATTTGACGGCCATCGGCAGCTCCCCAAGCCCGCCATTGTTTACCATATACTGGGCCTAAATCACCATTTTCATCGGCCCATTCATCCCAAATAGTCACTTTATTATCCTGTAAATAACGGATATTAGTATCCCCTTTCAAAAACCAAAGTAGTTCATGAATAATAGAACGTAAATGACATTTTTTTGTTGTGACTAATGGAAAGCCATCTTGCAAATTAAATCGCATCTGATGACCAAAGATCGATAATGTACCCGTTCCAGTTCGATCAGATTTAGGTGTCCCTTCTGCTAAAATTTTTTGCATCAGCGCTAAATATTGTTTCATCGTTTAATCGCCTTACGGTTAAATCTATATGCATATAACAGAATCAAAATACCTCCAATAATCATTGGTAGGCATAAAATTTGTCCCATACTTATCATATTTAAGAATAAGCCTATTTGTTCGTCCGGTTGTCTAAAAAATTCTATGACAAACCGGAATAAACCATAGCAAAGTAAAAATAGACCAGATACAGCACCAACAGGTCTATGTTTACGGATAAATAAATTCAAAATAATAAATAATACTATTCCTTCAAACAACATTTCATAAAGCTGCGAAGGATGCCTTGGTAAAATACCATTAAGCTGAGTATAAAGAGAAAACCATTCAGGATGAGACTGTACATACATAAAATCAGCATGAGACGAGGTTGGAAATAGCATACCAATATGTGAGTGCGTTACGCGTCCCCACAATTCACCATTAATAAAATTACCAAAACGTCCAAACATTAACCCAATAGGAACTAAAGGTGCAACAAAATCAGCTACTTGCATAAAGGTTTTGTGTGTTATTTTAGCAAAAATCGCAATGACACAAATCGCACCTATTAAACCACCATGGAATGACATGCCGCCTTCCCAAACTTTAAACAAAATAACCGGATCTTTAATAAACGCATCAAAGTTATAAAACAAAATATAACCAAGACGGCCACCGATAAAGAGTCCTAAAAAACCCCAAAATAATAAATTTTCAACCTGTTGTGTAGTCCATTGACTATTTGGCTTTCTTGCGCGGCGCTTAGCTAAATAAAGCGCGCCCAATACACCAAATAAGTACATTGCACCATACCAATGTAGCGAAATAGGACCAATCGAAAAAGCAATTGGATCAAAATTAGGAAATTGTAAGTATTGATTCATTTTTTTATACGCTGTTTATTTTTTCGTTTATGAGCAAAGAAATTAAATCGTTTCTTTTTAGAAACATTAACTGTTGGCACTTCTATCTCTGACTGTATAGTAAAAACTGGCAAAGAAAATTCTTTCATTGCTTTTCGATAGACATCACGTTTAAAGGCAATAACTTGACGAATAGGATACCAATAACTCACCCATTTCCAATCATCAAATTCTGGAGTCGAAGACGTATTAAGATTAATTACTGATGTATCAGAAATCAATTCTAATAAAAACCATTTCTGCTTCTGCCCTATGCATACAGGTTGATTTTCCCAACGAATCATTCGTTTAGGTAATTTATAACGCAACCAACCATTAGTTACAGACAAAATTTTCACATCTTTGGGTAATAATCCTACCTCTTCGTTTAATTCACGAAACATTGCCTGCTCAGGCGTTTCGTTTAGTTTAATTCCGCCCTGAGGAAACTGCCAAGAATTTTGTCCATAACGACGAGCCCAAAGAACTTGACCATACCTGTTACAAATAACTATTCCTACATTTGGACGGTAGCCATCATTATCGATCACTGACTACCTCAAAAAATTATTTTTCTATATCTAAATTGTTTCATACATACAGAAATAAATAAATAGGAAAATGAATTTATCAAGCAAATATACTTTTAATCAGCTATTTTTTAGATAATTTAACTCTTATAACAATGCTTATTATAGCAAAGTGAATTTATATGACTAAACTACCAAGAAAGCCGCATAAGTTATAAATACTTCATAATGCACTACTGAGAAAAATATGAAATCGCATCTTCTATTGTTGTGATTTAAATATTACATATGGTTACTGATGTTGTACCAATTTGGGAATAGCTTTACGTTCACGAATAGGCGGAACGCGTTGCCATAGATTAGTCGGCG